>CAZLLL010000014.1:0-17466 GCA_964560255.1 uncultured Methylomonas sp. | reverse complement strand
AGAAAAGATTGCCCACCCTACAAATGATGGCTTGTCCCGTCTTAAATTGGTAGCCACACTTTTGAATATCATTAAAAATGCAAGACCAGGTATAGGGTGCACTTTATACCCTAGCTGGCGTAGAATTGCTGGTGACTCCAATGGTGCATAAAGTTCACCCCACAAAATAATCGTCTCACATTAAAAAAGTATAAACTGAGAAATGAAAGGTGCCGAATATTACCTTTATTTCTTGTTGAATTAACGCTTCTAAAGCATTTCAATATGAGTGGCAGCATATGATTAATAAAAACACCAAGGGTATTACTCGCAGGGTATTTGCTCAGCTTTGTGTAAAAACAGGTACAGGCCTGGCAGCTCTACTTAGCGGATGTGTAAGCCTGGTGCAAAAAAACTCTCCTTCTCCGCCTATTACATGTGCCGATAGTAATTCCACAGATGAGTATGAATATATAATTGTCGGTTCGGGGGCTGGTGGCGGCCCCTTAGCGGCAAATCTAGCGCGCAAGGGGCACCGGGTATTGCTGATGGAAGCAGGAGAAGATGTTGATAACGCCCATTATAGAGTGCCATTATTCCATACTCTGGCATCTGAAGATCCAGAAATGCGTTGGGACTTTTTTGTACGCCACTATGAAAATAAAGAGCAATCGCTAAAAGATAGTAAATTTTGCAAGCAACACGACGGCATACTCTATCCTCGTTCGGGAACCTTAGGTGGATGCACTGCTCATAATGCCATGATATTAGTTTATCCATCCAACAGCGACTGGGATTATATTGCAGAGTGTACTGGTGACCAAAGCTGGGGGAGTGAAAAAATGCGTGCTTATTTTGAACGCATGGAGGATTGCCAGTATATTGAACAACCTGAGCAAGATGCCGACAATCCCACTCGACATGGATTTAATGGGTGGCTGGCAACCAGCATGACCAACATGGACGTTATCTGTCGCGTGGTAAAAGATCGACAGGTTTTTAAAATTATTCTTAAAACCATAAGTACGCTGCTTAAACAAGATGTTGAATCACTATCTGATATTCTTAAATTGCGTATAGACCCCAATGAATGGACATTTGTTAAAGAAAAATCTGAGGGTTTATGTTTTGCCCCGATAACAACACGGTATGGTAGTCGGGTAGGTTCGCGGGAGTATATTAAAGCCGTGCAAAAAGCCTGTGAGAATAAATTAACGGTTAAACTAAATGCTTTGGTCACCCAGGTTATTTTTGATGCAAGCAATACTGCCACGGGTGTGGAATACCTGCAAGGCAAGCAACTTTATCGAGCCAACCGTACGCCGCAACAACAAGACTGCGACGGTATTAAGCGTGAAATTAAAGCCAGCAGAGAAGTTATCTTATGCGGTGGGGCATTTAATACACCACAGTTGCTAATGCTATCTGGAATAGGTCCGGCGGAAGAGCTAAGTAAACATAATATTAAGCTGCGCAAAGATCTTACTGGTGTTGGCAAAAATCTTCAAGACCGCTATGAAGTGGGCATAGTCTCGGAAATGAAAAATGATTTTTCCCTGTTGGATGGTGCGACTTTTAGCAGCCCTCAATCGGGGGAAAAGCCTGATCCACTTTATGCGCAATGGCAGCAAGGTAAAGGCATTTATACCACAAATGGCCGGATTGTCTCTTTTATTAAACGCTCACTGCCCGAACGATCAGAACCTGATCTTTTTATTTTTGGCATTCCTGGTCTATTTAAAGGCTACTATCCAGGGTATGCGCATGAGGCGGTCAAGCACCATAATTATTTTACCTGGTCGATACTTAAAGCCCATACACATAATACTGCAGGTACCGTTACGCTGAAATCCAGTGATCCTCAGGACGTTCCAGATATTAACTTTCGCTACTTTGATGAAGGCAATGATATTTCCGGAGAAGATTTAGAATCTGTCGTGGAAGGCGTAAAATTTGTTCGCAAAATCAATCAGCGGATCAATAAATATATAAAAACTGAAACCGTACCGGGAGCCGCTGTTGAAAGTTCAGCAGATATAGCGGACTTTGTTAAAAATAATGCCTGGGGTCATCATGCTTCATGCACTTGTAAAATGGGTATTGCTAGTGACCCCTGCGCGGTTGTAGACTCTAATTTTCGTGTTTTTGGTACGCAAAATTTACGCGTAGTTGATGCCTCCGTTTTTCCTAAAATCCCTGGTTTTTTTATTGTCAGTGCCATTTATATGATCAGTGAGAAGGCAGCAGAGGTCATTCATAAAGAGGCTATTAAAACAGATCAGCCAGTTTAAGTGATATTTATAGATAGTTACTCACCGTTCGCTCATTTATAAACAAGGTTCGAAGAATTGAGTAAAATATCGACGAATACAACTTAGGAATGGGAATTGAATAAGTTGTGCAATTATGACGCAGTATTTTTGTTTGTCTTCAAGGCGCGGTAACAGGCGCATAGCTAGCTACGTAACTGTTTCCGCAACGCAGAAGGCGAACAAAAAGACAAGTCAGAATGCACACGTTATTTGATTCCCATTTCTTAATACGGGACAACTCCTTTACAAAATAAGTAGGGTGGGCAGAGAAGATTGCCCACCCTACAAATGATGGCTTGTCCCGTCTTAAGTTGGTAGCCCTTTAGCTATAGCAGACCTCAGAAAAAGCTAAAGCTTTTTAACGTCTGCGCTCTAAAATATTGAAAAATGAAAGGTGCCGGGATTATGCCTCACCCGTAACCTACATCGTTTATAAGTCTTGAATTTGTCAAGACTTGTTTAATAGGCGAAAAAGATTGCCGATGCTGTTCGGTAATGCCTAAAGCAAGCAATTTTTGCTTATGCAATTTAGTGGGATAAGCTTTGTGTTGAATAAATTCATAACCGGGGTAAAGTGCATCCAATACAGACATTTCCTTATCTCTATAGACTTTTGCCAGAATTGATGCGGCAGAAATTTCAGCAACCAGTAAGTCTCCTTGAATAATGGTTTCTCCAGGACAGCTAATATCAGGATATTGATTACCATCCACTTTTAGCCAGGTGGGTTGTACAGCTAAAGACTCGACGGCCCGTTTCATTGCCAATAATGATGCCTGTAAAATATTGATAGCATCTATTTCACTTGGTTCTGCGCGTCCAATAGACCAGGAGAGCGCTTGTTGTTTTATTGTTGCTGCTAATACTTCCCGTGTTTTAGCTGTTATTTTTTTTGAGTCGGTTAAACCAGATATTAACTGGGCAGGATCTAAAATCACCGCTGCGGCTATAACTGCTCCCGCTAAACAACCGCGTCCGACTTCATCAACACCGGCAATAATAGGCTCTGAATCGCTCACTACAAATCACTAACGCAAAATACCACGCGAAACATTACGTAAAAAACTAACCATATTAGAAATTTCATTACACTCACCCGCTAAATCTTCCATTTCTTCTATCGCATCTTCCATTCTAAGGTTATTTTTATATAAAATCTTATACGCTTTACGGATTAAACGCACCGCTTCGGGATGACAGCCAGAGCGCTCCATACCGACAGAATTTATGCCATGGGGCCGAGTGGGACGACCACCAACCATAACATAAGGAGGGATATCCTGAGTAATTGCACTCCCCATCGCAGCAAAACTTAAAGTACCAATTTGAGTAAACTGATGCACCAAAGTAAACCCACCTAAAATCGCGCTATCACCAATATGAACATGACCTGCTAAAGAAGCTCCATTTGCCATAATGATATTATTTCCAATCAGGCAATCATGTGCAACATGGGTATACGCCATAAAAAGATTATCATCACCAATTTTGGTCACTGCATGGTCTTGCAATGTTCCTCTGTGCAAAGTAACAAACTCTCGAATGACATTTCTATCACCAATCATCAGACTGGTTTTCTCATCTGCATACTTTTTATCCTGAGGATCCTCCCCAATCGATGCAAACTGATAAATATGATTATCTTCGCCAATACTAACAGGCCCTTTCATAACCACATGTGGACCTATGACTGTGCCTGAACCTATTGTGACTTCAGCTCCAATAATAGAAAAAGGCCCAATGTCAACATTATCAGCAATCTCTGCATTAATATCGACAATGGCTTTGGGGTCAATCAAGCTTGTCCCCAACAGCCGCACAACGGATAATTGCACTGGCGACAAATTCGTCCTCGACAGTTGCAGTACAATTAAACGACCATATATTACGTTTACTTCTTTCAAAAACAGCTTCTAACATCAATTGATCTCCTGGTACCACTGGGCGTTTAAACCTTGCTTTATCAATTCCAGTCAAGAAATAAGTCATGCCATGACCTAACTCATCCGGTGAGGTTTCCGAAGCAAGCAAGCCCGTAGCCTGAGCTAATCCCTCAAGAATCAGTACGCCTGGAAAAATTGCCATATGCGGAAAATGTCCTTGAAAAATAGGTTCATTATAGGTGACATTTTTTACCCCTAATAACCTGACCCCTGGCTCACACTCAACAACTTTATCAATCAATAAAAATGGGTACCGATGAGGTAAAAATGCTTGAATTTGTTTAATATCAAGTACTGTTTCCAATTTAACAACCTTTTAGCTTAACTAATTTTAAGACACTAACTTTAACATTAATGCAGTGATGTTTTATATGTAAGTGACGTATTTTTTTATGACTGATATCACTAAAAACCCAAATTGAATGACATCATGAAATTGAAAAACTCCATTTGTCCATACGATGAAAGTCACTTATTGTTATCTGATATTTTAAGACACGACATTTTTGTATATATTTCTAAATTTATCCTCATAAGCAATAGTAGAACGCCTTAAGGTAATCGTTCAGTCCACTCCTTATCAAGGAATGTGAATTTTATAACTTGTGCATTTGACTTGTCTTTTTGTCCGTATTCTTTGTTGCGAAAATAGTTGCGTAGCTTGCTATGCGCCTGTTTCCGCGCCTCGAATACGAACAAAAATCCTGCGCCAAATGTACAAGTTATTTCATTCCCATTCCCAAGAAGGAGTTAGGGTAACCGTTCACCTACCCCCTACAAGCTTAACCTGTTAATTTAACTGTAAATTATTTCTCAGTATTTCTATGAAATTGTTTTTCATCATTTCTGAGTCAAAATTTCAATGACTTACAGTGGTTATTTGCTGCTGGCATATTAGTCTGATCTATATAAATCAATATGTTAAGGGGTAGGTGAACGGTTACGAGTTAGGGGAGATTTTATTAGAAAAAGACTCCTCAATGCTCCTTTTACAAAGGGGGGGGATCTGAACGGATACGCTTAAGGAACGTGCACGAAATAAAGTTGAGCATCTACTTGTCTTTTTGTCCGTCTTCGGTGTTGCACAAACAGTTACGTAGCTCACTAGAGCTAAGTTTGTGCGCCTTGAATACGAACAAAAATCCTGTGTGAGTTGCTCAACTTATTTCGTGCTCATTCCTAAGGCATACTCGCAAGTTTTGCTTGTACTTTATCTGTCACATCCACTGATTTACTTGCATGAATAACACCCTCAGTTAATAGTAGATCGTAGTTTCCTTCTTTTGCTAAGGTTTTAACTGCTTCAATAATTCTATTCTGCATTTTCCCTAGCTCTTCATTACGACGAAGACTAAAGTCCTCTTTAAACTCTTGCTGTGAACGTTGTGCTTCTCTACGTTTAGAAATAATATCACGTTCTAATTGACGCTTTTCTGTTTCGGTCATAGTCAGACCATCCCTGATGAGTTTTTCTTCTAATTTTTTAATTGACTTCTGTTGTGCCACTAATTGCTTATCCTTAGGAGAAAATTCCTTTTCCAGTCGTTTTTTAGCTTCAGCAGCTTGAGGTGCATTTGCCATTAACAAGGGGATATTTACCACACCTATTTTAATTTCTGCTAATACGATCTGGCTTGTTAACACCAGACTTACTAACAAGACTATTTTCTTAACCATTAAAAATTCTCCATACCCCAAATCAAAAAATAAACAGAATGTACCATTATACTGTATCTATAACTAAATTAAGTGTCTTTTGACTTTAATTTAGTAAAATTTTCCTTGAAACAGGCATCCTTCCCAGTACTGTCAGGTAACGCTTAGCTTTCCCTGCTATTGCGCTAACAATACCTATTGTCAATAGCAGTAAACTAAGGGAGATGGAAACAAATAATCATCCAATATTGGGCATCCTTCATTTGCCCCCAAAAGTAGTTTACACTTTTTTAGCTTGAAACCTCTTTGGCTTATAGAAAAATCAAGAAGAGTAAGCGTTTACAAGCAAGTGCTTCATTTACCATTTTACAAAAGTGTAAACTGGTAAATGAAAGATGCCCAATATTGCGAGTCTTTTTGTTCGTCTTCAAGATATAGAAATAGGCGCATAGCACGCTACGTAACTATTTTTACAGCGGGGAAGAAACTAGCAAGATGGCTGGGTGTTGCGAGTTACCTTAGCCCTTTTACATGACTTAAATCGTAAGGGTCACGCAAAGGCTTACTAATATAATAGCCTTGTGCGTATTCAACGCCTAGTTGTTCCAGTAAATCCAATATATCTTTATTTTCGACAAATTCAGCAATAATTTTTTTACCAAATGCTTGTGAAATCTCTGTGAGTACCTTAACAAATATTCTGTCTTCTTCATTAACATCCATTTGTTTAACAAATGATCCATCAATTTTCACATAATCCACGGGTAGAGATCTTAAATAATAGAATGAAGAAAAACCTACGCCAAAATCATCTAAAGCAAATTGACAACCGAGTAGTTTTAATTGAGCAATCAATGTTTTTGCGGATAAAAAATTAGAGACAGCGGATGTCTCCGTTATTTCAAAAATAATTAACTCTGGCTTTACTCCAGGCTGGGACAGTAACTCTTCAATAAAAGGTAAAATTTCTACGTTATTCATTGAGTGTCCCGACAAATTTATGGCCAACTTCACATCAAGCCCTTGCTTTTGAAAAGCCAGATGCTTGTCAATTGCCTTTCTTAAAACAACTCGATCAACCTGATCAATAATCCCTGTTTGTTCTGCATGAACTATGAATTCTCCTGGCATTAAGATTGTTCCATCATCCTTCTCTAGCCTCAATAAACACTCGTAATGACTGATTTCTTTTCTCTCAATATCCAGAATAGGCTGATAAAATAAAATCAGTGTATTCTCTTTAATTGCTTGCTCAATAATATGTTTCCAGCGTAATTGCTCAGTAAGTATTGTTTGATATTCAAATTCTGGCGAATATATATGATAACGTGCACGCCCATTTTTTTTCGCATGATACATGGCCAGATCCGCATTTGCTAACAACTCTTGCTGCGTTGTTCCATGTTGAGGATAAATCGCTACTCCAATACTAAAACTAACGGTGTGTGATTGTTCATTGATACAATAATCAAATTCTTTTAAGGCATTTAACAATTTTTCTGCCAGGTAATTCACCACTTCCAATGTGGCGGCTGGAATAACGAGTGCAAATTCATCGCCACCTATACGGCTCAGAAGATCTGTTTCACGTGTCTCTTTAGCTAAAATACGGGTGATTGATTGCAATAGTAGGTCACCAGCCTGGTGTCCATAAGTATCATTTATGACTTTAAACTGATCTAAATCTAAATAAAATAAAGCGACTTGTTCAAGGTATCGCCCAGCATACGCTAGCATATTATCTAATTCTTTTTGGAAATAACGACGATTACTTAAGCCAGTTAATTGGTCATGTGCTGCTATCCAGATTAATTGATCATCGGCTAAATGTTTTTCAGAAATATCGACACCCAAACTCAATACAACCGCTTCCTGTTCGATCATACTTTCACCAAACGTAGTATGAATCCAGTCTATATAAACAGACTCTGTGGGTTTTACCGCTAAACACCCACTATAACTGACCTCTTGTTGCTTGCTTTGAGTTCTCAATTGAATCAGTTTCTGTATGTGCTCAGTTTCACTTTCAGGGATCAAATCCGTAAAAGGCCTGCCTATAATATCATTAGCTTGTACTTGCGCTTCTCTCAATCCTTCCTGATTAATTGATAATACGTCTCCGTGCGCATTTTGGGTAATAATAATAATCGGTGCGGTATCAATTAATTGGGTACTAAAGTCTCTCTCTTTTTGTAATTCTGAGGTTTTCTTAAGTAACAGGTCAGTATTTTTCTCCACATCATCTTGTAAACCTTCTAACTCTGTCACTACTTCAATAGCCGTTAAGGATAATTGTTCTAACTCATCAACAAAGAAAAACTTTCGTGGACGTTTGATTTTTTTTCTAAATAGCTGATATTGGTGTTGAACTAACAAAGGCAATGCGGTTGATAATTGTACAACTCTTGCTAAAGCAAAGTGAATATTAAATATTAGCAGTAGAATGGCACTTACCAGCCCAGCTAAGCCTGTCACGGCCAATGAAGAAAATTTTCTCTGTAAGCGATGATATTCTTCCGTTACATTATTTATGATAACGTAATAAGGAGCCCGTTGCTGCTCACTAACAGAAAAAGCGCGTATTTCATAATGCGCATTATCTTTTTTAAAATTTATGGCTTGGTCAATAAGTGATTGTAATTCATTAGTCGATTGAACTTCCTGCCATAATGGATTGTTTGTATCGGCATGAGTAACTGCTGAAAACACAGTCTTTTGCTCATCATTTATAACGCCTATATCGCTATGAATAGCATTCTGGTAATTTAATAAAGTATCAGATAATGACAAAGAAACACTTAAAGCCCCGACCATATCTGAGCCAGACAAAACCGGCGTAATAACCTGCTGGAAACACTCATGTAAACATATGACCTGATGCGCTGGCTGCTCTTGAGTTAATACCCGTGGAATTAGCAATGAACTTTCAAGAATATCTATTCCCCAGCGTTTAACAACAGTCCCTTGCTTATTATAAAACACTGCATTTTCTAACCCCCAGATGACTTGCCATTGCAACCAGTGTTTATCAAATAATTGCACAATAAGCGACATATTTTGCTCAATTTTAGCATTTTGACTGGATATTGATGCGATAAAGTTTTCAACAGCTGAACTATTCAGCTGAGGACTTTTATGCATCATAACAACTGATTCAACAAATCGCTCTAAAACAAAAAAGGACTCTTCTGTTAAAGCTCGTGCAATATTGATTTGATTTTCTTGAGCTACCATGCGGCTACGCTCAAAATTTTGTATCGCCTCCCGGTAAGCATAGTAGGAATATAAACTGAAAAGCGAAATTAATATTATTCCAAAACCCAGCGCAAATTTCCATTTTAAACTTAAAAATCGCCTGGTTTTATGCATTATTAATCCCTAAAAATAGCATGTAGAAGGCACATGTTTCAATAAATAAATTAGAGATACTGGAAGTACCCAACAAACTAATAGCTTTGTCGTGTACACGCCAATACCCAGTTTGAAACACACCAATAAATGGGAAGGAAATGATGTGCATTTGACGCAATATTTTTATTCATTTTCGAGCAGTTTTAATAGGCTAGGTAATTGTTTAAGCAACAAAGGATAAACAAAGGGACAAGTCAAGTGCGCAATTTATATTGTCACATTCCTTACTCAAACATTATTATTTCATAACTTGGACTGGATACCAAACTTGATCCGCCTTATTTCAGAAAAGTTATACGTGAGTAAACACTAAAAGCCATAGACATATTCAAGCATTAAGCTGGAATAAAAATTAAACTAAGGAATGGACGTTTAAACCCTAAGTCATTCAAGCTATTATTTAAGGTTGCGGGTGAGGTACGAACCTCAACAAAAGCATAACGACACCCCCAGCATCGGTGATATTGCGAGCGACATAATGCTGAGGTTCGTATCTCACCCACAACCTACACAGAGCATGTACATATTTGAGACTCTAGTAAAAAGTATAAAATGAATATTGTCAAGTCAGTAAACAGCCTGCATATACACGCACGACAAAGATTGTGGTTAGGCGCGCCATGCTGCTTCGCGAAATTCAGGGACTAAAAATCATCACTTCGCTAAGCTCCGTTTCCCTGATTTTCAGCGTTAGTGTATTTATCAAAGTATTTTTATCAGTTTTTTTTTGTATTTCCAGCATTAGTGACTAGACTCTAAATTAGACATATAAATCCCACAAACACTCAAATAACTTTGAATAATGTTTACAAACTAGTTCTATAGCTTAATTGCTCAAGAACGCGCGCATTCCTTACAATTTTACAGGTATGATTACATGATTATTTAATAATTTTTTTAGTAAAAATCAATGCAAATCAAGATACTGATATTAAACACTACTTACAAAAAACTATAAGGGGAAGATAGTGAAAGAAATACTACAAAAAACCAGAGATAGAGAAAGACCTGTAAAAGATTTTCTATTAAATATTGCACACACTATGCTAGACCAATACACCACGGTATTATTTATACTTGCTGCTAGTATTGGTATTTCTTATCTTATTGTAATATATGATTTAAAAAATCAGGAAGGTAACGCAACTTTAATTCAGTTGAGTACTGAACAGGGACAACTTGTTCAGGCAATCAATTTTTACTCGACTGAACTTCTTACAGCTAAAAATGGCAAAGAACTCGTCAATGCCAAAGGACAAATGTCTAAAAAGATGGCACGCTTAAAAGAGATTCATCAGTCTTTAAAGAATGGCGATCGCTTTATTCGTGAAGGTTCACGTATCGTGCAGGTAAGGGGAGCATTAGACGATGATATAAGGAAAATCTATACTTACGGTGAAAACTCACTGGATAATCAGATGCGTGAGTACAATGCACTAGTACGCGATATACAGCATACTCCGTTTAATGAAATCCAAAGCAAGCAGAATCAATTTGATAGACTATACAATCAGATATCCCCTCATTTACTTGCTTCTCTTAGTAAAGCAAGTGGATATTATAAGCGTAATGCAGAAGCCATGCTGGCAGGCGCTAAAAGTAAGCAAAATTTCGTGTTCCTGATAAATCTTGGCGTTTTAACTTTGTTAGGAATGGGTTTATTACAACCTTTAATTAAACGCTTACAAGACAGTATGCTTAAGGCCGAGTCAGAAAAAAACTTTGCCGATAATGTCATTAACACAGCACAGGCTCTTATTATTGGACTTGATAGTTCAGCTAATATAGTCCTATTTAACGAATACGCAGAAGAAAATACCGGATGGGCAAAAGAGGAAATATCAGGAAAGAACTTTTTTGATAACTTTATTCCTAGTGAAGAGGAGGAAGCTCTTAAAACTTTATTCACTGATATGATGAGCGGTGCGGTAGAGTTTGCCGATGAAATCGAAACTCAGGTTAAAGTCAGCACTGGCGAAATTATTAATGTTGTCTGGCATACCACCATTATTCGGGATATCAAAACCAAACAAGCGGTGATGTTTCTAGCGACCGGAAGCGATATTACCGAGCGAAAACAGGCTGAGAAAAACTTGCAAAGTGTGCATGCTGAAATGGAAGTCTTAACTAATCGTTTGCAAGGCGAAGTCAATTTAGCGGCTACTTTGCAACAATCCATTTTACCAGACCCGCAGGTAGAATTACCTGGCATACAAGGCTATGCGAACCTACTGACTTCCAGTGAGGTTGGGGGAGACTATTATGATTACTACAAAGTTTCAGGTCACCTCAGTGTTATCCTGATTGGTGATGTAAGTGGTCATGGTGTAGCGGCAGGAACTATGGTGAGTGCTGCAAAAGCGGGGGTTTATCCTTTAATTCACGAAGGTATCACCAATCCTTCTGAGATTTTAAACCTGTTAAATGAAACTCTGTTAATGACGGCGCAACAGTCACTGTTAATGACAATGAACTGCTTAACACTTGATGCACGTAACGGAAAATTACAATTTGCCAATGCAGGTCATGTACTACCCTATGTATGGCGGCAACAAGAGCAGCACTGGGAAATGTTAGAGGCATCTGGCTTACCGCTCGGTAAAAATATTGACTCAAACTACGCGACTACAGCAATAGAAATTGAACTAGAAGTGGGTGATAGACTGTTCTTATTTACGGATGGCCTGGTTGAAGAAGAGTCTCCCTCTGGAGAAGCATTTGGTTACGAGCGTTTAGAAGATATTTTAAGTCAATGTGGAGAAGTAGATGCTGAAACCATTAAAGAGTATTTAATGGAGGCATTAGCCATACATTGTGAAACAGAGAGTTTTGATGACGATGTCAGTATTATGGTGCTCACCCATAGTGATCGGATCGCACAAGAAGCAGGTAATACTGAAGATGATATCAGTGATATTATCCGTATAACTGATAGCTTCTACCGCCAGGGTGATCATCCAATCCCACGTATTTCTAGAGAATATGTGGTCTTTATCGCCGAGCAACAATTTGCAGACTTGTTAGGGCGTTTAAGTAAAGATGGCATTTGCCGGATTCTGCCTAAAAATAGTGATTTTTGTGAGCAAATTGGCTGGAATCATCTATTAAGCCAACATCATGAAACACCAGATGATGATTTATTCGTGTTAATGCCACACCTGCCCCAGCACCGGCAGTTTCAATTAACGCATACCGACGATAAAGTGTATATCATGGAAGAAATATTATCCTGGCTAACAGATCAGGGTAATATTCCTCAGGATCATCTGGATGCCCTCGTGGTTATTTTGGATGAAATGACTGAAAACAGTCTTTACGCAGCACCGCGAGATGGTAAAGGGGTTGCCTACTATGCAAAAGGAGAGTCACGCGAATTATCTGAACATGAAGAAGTACGTATTGATATTGCGCTGAGTGACGACCGGTTGGGACTGATGATTACTGATAACTGGGGCACTCTGCCCTCCTCAGTATTCTTAAAAAATATGGCTCATGCCATGGACGAAGGTGTCGAAGCGGGCGTGGGTGGGGCGGGGTTATATATGATGTGGCGCTTATCACATTACTTTCAGATTCGTGTCCATCCACAGCACAGAACTCAGGTAACTACTTTATGGGATCTAAATCAGGTAGTGGATATGGATATTAATTCTGGCTTCCAGTTTATTCATCATAGTCAATATGAGCCATTGGCTCAGAACATAGAGAGGGCTTAATTCATGGCAATTTCAGATTCGCTTACCATCACCAAGATATCCGATGACAATAATACCTATTGTTTTGAATGTATTGGTTCTATTGATGTGAATGCAAAAATCCCACTTGAGTTACTCAATACAGTTCCCGCAAAAGCTCATGTCATTTTAGAGTTTAAAAACATAGAACGCGTTAATTCTATGGGCTTATCTTTACTTCTAAAAATATTTGAGGATTGGGAAAAGGCACAAATTACTGTCGCTGTTAAAGATCTTAACCGTATGGTCAATATGCTGTTTAAAATCACAGGATTAGGCCGTTTTGTACATGGTAATGACGACAAAACAAAAAAATCGAGTGATAAAAAGACGATTAGCCCACAAGCACCCATTCGCGCAAATGCCAAGAAATTTGAACTAGGCACCAGTTTAAAACCTGCTATTAAAAAAAGGTTGAATTTTGTAGCCAGCTTACAAACTGGGCAACAACTGACAGGCTGGTATTTATTTAATACTTATCTGCAAAGGCGCATGCAAAAAGCAATCCATTTTGAACAAGCGCATGATATGTTAAATGAGGCAAATATTGACATCTTGTTTGCCAAACCTTTTGAAGCCTGTTCCATGCTCTCAAATCATGGTTTTATCCCCCTCATGCGGCCTATAGCAGAAGCCGATGAAGTCGTTATATTAACACGTATAGACGATGAACGTTCGCTGGAAGAATTTAGTCAGGCCAGTGTTGTTACTGCTTCAGAAAATAGTTTTGTCTATATTTTAGGGCGCTTTTTATGCGATGAAAACGATCTTGATTCATCTAAATTCAATTTTACTTTCTCAGGCAACGAAATTAAGTCGTTGCAAATGCTAATAAAAAAGAAGGCAGATCTATTATTCATGCTGAAGAAAACGTATGAAGGATTATCTTCTTTTAGTAAAAAGAATGTGCGTTTGCTGGATGAAAGTGCGACTGATTTTGCTTTTCATTTATTTTGTGTCGCACCTAGCTTAGTAGAAGAAGGTAAGGTTTTAAATAACATTCTTAAAGAAATGGCCGATGATGAAAAAGGCAAAGGAATTCTAGAAGATATTGCTTTTCAAGGTTGGTGTCCGATTGAAGAAGGCGAGCTTAATATGCTAAAAATGGTTTTTAATCGGTATACGAGTGATGAGTAATATCAGTAGTACAACATAAAAATTATGAGCTGCCTATTTAAGACGAAACAAAAGGCTTCAAAATATTCTAAAGGAATCCATTAGCTTTATTATTGCTGTTGCGGAAACAACTAAAGCTATTGCGCTCCTGTCGAATATTCCGTCTTGATTTTGGCCTAAAGATGGGTACAAAAATAACCTTTGCGTCATTAATAATTATCAAGGTTATTCCGTGCTCGTCCCTTACAAAATTCATTATTAAATTAAAATACATATTGAATTTTCTATTTTTTAAACTGGGAACAATAGTATTTTCCCCATGATATGTGGTTACCTGGCATGATAGAAGAAAAACGAGACAATCCTAGAATAGAAGCAAAAGGTTTACTGGCAAAAATCATGGTCACTGAGCCTAACAGATCAGTGTTAATAGCTGATGTTAATTTATTGAATATCAGTAAATCAGGCATTAAAATAAGGGTACAAAAACCTTTAATTATAGCGTTAGGCACAAATATCCAACTGGAGGTTATTTTACCAGAATCAGGCGTTCCTGTCATCGTTAATACAGTCGCTGTACGTGAACAATTTGATACTGAATTTGGTCTGCATTATATAGATCTACGACCTGAAGATCCGATAGAAAAATTAATGAGTGAATGTGGGCATCGAACAAGCTGGGTTGATTAGAGTTGCCCTTGTGAATAAAAAAATAAAACTCATTTAAAATCAATTTATTACAATAATATATTTGTTAATATCCCAAGTAAAATACAGTTTTATCCGTTTTTTCAAAAAATTAAGCACACTAAAAAATACAACATACTAATTATTAATGAATATTCACAAGAACAACTCTATCGCTGAAAATCAGGGACTGACTTGTCTTGTTGTCCGTCTTCGGTGTTGCACAAACAGTTACGTAGCCTGGGCTACCAACTTAAGACGGGACATACGACAGGAGTAAAATAGCTTTAGCTATTGCTAAACTTACAGAAAGCTAAAGCTATTTTACTCTTGAGCTGTTAAATACCGGAATCCTTTTTCAAAATTATTCGAAGAATGCCCAGAAAACACAATAACTTTAGATATTCTCTGAAACATACAGTCTAACAATAGCCATTTACCAATTGCGTAGAAAATTGTGTACCTTATTTTTCGGTGTTTTAGCCAGTTTCTGAAGCAAATTAAATGGAATATCATCTATGTTATACGATTTGTTGATATAACCTAGCATTGCCATCCATAGCTTTGTTGTCATTCTGGAGTCGTATAATGCTCTATGAAAAATACCATCTTCAGGAATATTTGTGTACTTTACCAAGGTTCCTAACTGATGATCTGGCGCATCTTGATAAATTCTTCGTGCAATAAGCATTGAACAGGCGAATTTACCTGAGTATGTTCTTGATATTCTGCGTAACTCTGCATCCAGAAAGCGCTTATCAAATGAGGCATTATGTGCAACAAGATTATAACCACTGATAAAGTCAGCAAACTTATGCATAACTTCCTCGCAAGATGGCGCATCCGCCAGCATTTTATTAGTGATTCCGGTATAGTCTTCAATAAAACTGTCAATATACTGATCAGGGTTCATCAGCTCTTGAAAGTGATCAATGAGTATCCCATTTTCAATACGTACCGCACCTATTTCAATCGCACGATCCCCCATATCGGGCGATAACCCAGTAGTTTCAAAATCTAAAATTATTACAGTATTTGCCATAGACATAAAAATATATCCCTCGTGTGTTCTTTGATTATTTATCTTTTAGAGAAGACAACAATACCTCAGAGTGTAATCGTTCAGTTCCCTTCCTTAGGAATGGGAATTGAATAAGTTGTGCAATTATGACGCAGTATTTTTGTTTGCCTTCAAGGCGCGGTAACAGGCGCATAGCTAGCTACGTAACTGTTTCCGCAACGCAGAAGGCGAACAAAAAGACAAGTCAGAATGCACACGTTATTTGATTCCCATTCCTTAGGAATGGGCACGAAATAAGTTGAGCAACTGACGCAGGATTTTTGTTCGTATTCAAGGCGCACAAACTTAGCTCTGACGAGCTACGTAACTGTTTGTGCAACACCAAAAACGGATAAAAAGACAAGTCAGTTGCTCAAGTTATTTCGTGCACGTTCCTTATCAAGGAGAGGGACTAAACGGTTACTATTCAAGAGGTACAGTACTAGTAACATAACCTTCTTTGACCTGTTTGCGCACCCAAAGATACATTGTTTTTAAGTCAGGGCGCATATTCTCCAGTGCAAACTGAGTTTTAATAAAATAAGGTGCTCTAATACCATGGTAATTAATATCATTACCTACCCTTTCAAAAACAATACCTGAACGTTTTAGCAATCGAGGCAAAAAGGGTTCCATCATTGCAAAAACATTAGTTTTATTAGTGAGTTCTGTTATCGCAGTTGCGGCTAGAAAGGCTGATACTGCAATCAATGAAAATGTTCTCTGCTCTTGTTTTGTGCAATCTATACTGTCAACTTCACCAAATCGTGTTGCTTTCTCACCAGGTCTACGTCTAAACGCACCATCAACCGCTAAACGCGAAATCTCACATTTTGTATTTCTTTGCAACAGGAAACTATCTATCAATTCTTGATCCAGACTTTGTTTGCAAAATTTTTCAAAGGGCAACTGACCACCTTCAGCCTCCTCATTTACAGGAACTAAACGCACACACCCTGCAGATCTTCCCGTTGATTTATGAATAATCAGGATATGTTGTGATTGCTTATCAAATTCATCAGTTTCTAACTTATCAGGAAAAACATCCGTTGCTTCATATTTAAATTCCTCACAATAAACACGGTACCTGATACCATATACTTCCTTTTTTTGCTGGTCAGTTATTACCAATTCAATTTTGAAATAACGTGTAAAATCTTCAATTAATGCTTGGGATTTATCTGCCATAATTGCTCCTTAAAACTTTAATAAAATGTAGCTAACTACAATCATAAGTAATACAACATATCCAAAAATTTGCCTTTAAACTTACATTGAGCGGGTCTATTTTCTGTTTTTTTATATTAAAAATACATTAATAATTAGAGTGTTATGGAAAATCGTATAAATAATAAAAATATAATATTAGAAATCAGGAATTTTTAATTGCATGTAACACATTGATTTTAAATGATTCTATATAAGTCATTGAAACCTAATAAACTTAGTATAACCATTTGTTTTAAAATTAAAAGTTAGTCGAAAAATATAAAACCATACCCACTCAATGTGAGTTTTCACTGGCCTTGTAACTTGAACAAATATCATGCCATGTTTTTATGAGAAAG
>CAZLLL010000013.1:0-17574 GCA_964560255.1 uncultured Methylomonas sp. | reverse complement strand
AAAGGGAAAACAGTCCCCTTTAGGAAGTGTTTTCCCAAAGGGTTAAATTAATAGTAAAAGTTAGTTATTAAATAAACATCATTCAATAACGGATATTAAAAGTATTCGATCTCATAAAATGCCTTTTTCAGCAAAGGAATAAGTACCATCTCCCACGATAATATGATCCAGAACGCGTACATCAATTGTATTCAATGCATTCTTTAATTTTGCTGTCATCGCTTTATCGGCATAACTAGGTTTAGTGAGGCCTGACGGATGATTGTGAGCAAAAATGACAGCATTAGCATTATGACGTAAGGTCGCTTTAACAATTTCACGAGGGTAGACACTTGCCGAATCTATCGTGCCATGCGACATTTCATCACATGATATGACCTTGTTCTGATTATCTAAAAAAAGACAAATAAATACCTCGTGATCATATTTCGCCAGTTTCAGCTTTAAATAATCCACTGAATCAGCTGGTTTCGATAATAAGGTACCTTTTGCAAAATAGCTGTTGTAAATTTGGGTTGCCTCATAGATAACATCATCTTCGTGTGCAACACGGTATTCGCCATTAGTTTCTTGAATAAATAGCATAGTTTTTCTCCAGTTAAAAAAGTAAAACCGAAGAACACATCACCGCAACGCGAGGAATGTATTCCCCGGTGGGTTAAAAGTTAAAACGTCTACAACGCTTCCCACAGGAAACGGCTATCGGATGGAACATGCAAACGCGCGATAGCAAAGGGTGTTACTGAATACGCAGTAACCACGGTGTAAATTTAGTTTAAAAGCCAGCTTCAAGTTCTTTCCAGCAACCTGTTTCTAAATCGCTCGAAAGAACTCCCGATTGCTCAGTTGTTCTAGGTTTTTAAAATTTATATTTACAGCAACTCTCGTCACTGTTTATATAATCAATAACATCTTGCAATTATATTGCAAGATGTTATTTTATTCATAATAAATACAATCACTT
The DNA here is from genome assembly GCA_964560255.1 of uncultured Methylomonas sp. Taxonomy (GTDB): domain Bacteria; phylum Pseudomonadota; class Gammaproteobacteria; order Methylococcales; family Methylomonadaceae; genus Methyloprofundus. The sequence goes on along the minus strand of CAZLLL010000013.1, from coordinate 16,610 downwards.
TATCGTTAAAATTTCACCGAATGTTTCACTTTCTATCGTAAAATCAATTGCCTTTATTTGTGGTACAAAAACATCAAGTGAAGTCCTTATTTCCTGAAACTCACCCCCACCTTGCGGTATCATCTGGGACGATTGCTTTTTATCTTTAAAGGTATCACCTTTAATCACATAGGTTTTCCTCCCGTCAGTTGAATGAACAACGCCTGATACCTGCCCTGCTGCCAACGCTAAAGCCAAATGCCAATTAGATAAAGCCATTAATGGCCGTCTATGCTCTTGTTTAACATTATTCATATGCAAACTAAACTGCGGCCATAAACAAGGATATTTTTCAATCTCCTCCTGAAGCTGTTGTTCATCAATATGCAGCGCATTAAAGCGAATTTCACCCGATACTGCCGCAGGAACTACATAGTTAAATTCCTCATCATTGTAAGTTGACGATGGTTTATGACCCGCATCACAGAACAAATTTAATTTCTCCAGCATCTTCTTATAGGTTTCATCATAAGTTGACGTGCGCCGCCTAACACCCATCACAACAGTTTGTTTGAACCGCTGCTCAGGTGCCAGGTAGATTGTGACATTTTCAAACCCTGCTGCTATCCACTTTCTGAATTCGGAGTCCAGCGTGTAATGAGGCACAATCAAAACCATCACTCCACCATACTGCAAAAGCCTGGCCGAACGTTGGTAAAAAACCTTCTCTAAGCGTTTTTTACCCTTACTTGATACAGAACTTCCAGTTTGAGCTTTGTCAGCCACTAGATCTCCATACGGAGGATTTAACCACAGCAATCCAAAACTTCTTGGGGTAATAATGGTATCTTGAAAATCACCGTATAAACATCTGTTTAATAATGTCTTAGCCTGAACAGAACGCTCTTCGTCATATTCAACGCCGAACGTCTCAACCGACTGAGGTTTTTCTGACTGCTGTAAGAAATGCTCGCACTCTGCTAACGCAGTTCCTTCACCAGCACAGGGATCAATAATTCGCATAGCACCCTTTTGACAGGGAACCAGCTTTTTTAAAACAGATTCAATGGTTGCTGGATCTGTTGGGTAATAGCCGTTTTTTACAAAATTATGGGCTAACTGCTGAAACATTAAAGCCATGAGCTTCTCCTAAAAAAGTAAAGAGAAACCCACCCCATACGGGAAAAGGTTTCCCGTATTAAAAAAATTAAATATTAATTATTTCAGTGATGATTTCATATCACTTTGCCGAACACCATTCACACAATGTTCAAAATCAAGCATTCGATTAATTAGACAGCATCTCTGGCTCTCATATTCAGTATCACCATCCACTTTCATTTCAGCATTAATTAACATTAATACTTCTTCAATTTTACGATGGATTTTTTGGGTAAAGATATCCTTATCTATCATTCACCACCTCAATTATAAGTTCCCCAGTTTTAACCATTCTACTGATCTCTGTATTAAACTCATCTTCAGGTATGCTAATGGAAATAAGATCAATACTATGACCCGTAACCAGCTTTAGCCAGCCCGATTCACGCATTAAGTCAATGATTGTTTGCCGCCAGTGTCCTAGCATCGGCAAATGACAAACCTGCTTGATTAATCCCCAGGCCATTTCATCATGATCATTCTGCCCTGGAAGAACAAGTAAATAAGCTTCCCGATTAACATAATCAGGCAACCTAACCTTTTTATCGAAAAGCCAGACATGCACCAGATCACCAAATAAATTAGATTTGGGCATTCTGCCCGTCATCTTATCCAAACGGTCAGGATCACCAATTTTTACAGGGAAGTTTACAAATTGAATGGGCGAAGATTTATCGACATTGCCATCAAATGATAACTGAGATATTCCTCCCTCACTTCCCGTCAAAGTTAATCGTGCCAATAGTTCCTGAATCGCAGTATCACGACCCCAGCATGATGCAAAAACCAAATACCCCTCATCACAAACCAGTGCATCACAATACACATCGTTGACTTCATTAATTGCTAACATTGCATTCTCCCTAACCTCAAAAAAATACAATCCCCTCAATGGGAAGTGCATTCCCATTGAGGTCTATTTGTTAATTTAAAAAAATGATTTAATTCTTATCCCAATATTGACCAACGGCTACAAACTTATAGCCCATTGCTTTCAGGCGTTCTCGCTGATGACGAAAAATCACCCTATCAACCGTGGGATCAAGCTTAAAGCAATCCTGTAACGGCCACAGTAAACCAAATAATTTTTCATCTTCACTTTTTCCGGTTTCCTGTTGTTGAACACTACCCTGTTGCAAGTCGTCACCTGATTTTGCTGTGACTTCAATTTTTTCAGGTACATGATGATCTTTAGCAGCATCTTGTTCCTCATCTAAAGGGTCTTGCTCTAATGAACCAAACTGCTCTGGCTCAATTGTTCCAGCATTCGCCAGAGCAATATTCTCCAAAACAGCTCGCACCTCAACAACCAATCGACTTCCTGTTGAGTAAGTTGAAGAAAATATCTTGCTGATATCAAATAACCCTTCGTAAGATCCTTCATCATATTGATCAAGAATCTTATCTTTAACTGAAAACTCACCAATATCAGTTTGTAGATTTCCAACCCTAAAATCACCATGACGGCCATTGATTATTTTAATAGCTAAACAACCAGGCACACTGATCATGATAATTCTCCATGCTGTGTATCTAGCATGATAGTCAAAACAGGTTCATTGTTATCTCCAGAACTGACCACCAACCATAATCTTATTTTATTAAGATAAGATTGTATTTTTCTCGGAAATCGCTTTACCTCAAAAAATACCTCAGATGCATGAGGGTCTGCATGTTTAATGGCTATTTTAGCCTGAGCCAAGAGTGAAGCAGCCCTAAATTGTTCTTTAAACCAATCAGGTTCATTCACTGTTACATATAACTCCCAAACTTCACGAGTTATCGCTATGTCAGCATTAAATTGACTTGATAGCTCTGAAACATTGATTAAATACCCTTGATCAATAGCCTCTTTTCTCTCTTTAAAATCCCTAAATGAAAAAAACGGCTCATCTGTAATGATCGCTTGAGGGAAATGAAGGGTTGGAAATGGTGTAGGTAAAGTTTCTACCGAATTAAAATGTGTCATCGTTTTTCCTTAGTTAAAAAAGTAAAACCGAAGAACACATCACCGCAACGCGAGGAATGAATTCCCCGGTGGGTAAAAGTTAAAAGTTAAAACGTCTACAACGCTTCCCACAGGAAACGGCTATCGGATAAAACTCGCAGACGCGCGATAGCAAAGGGTGTTACTGAATACGCAGTAACCACGGTGTAAATCAAAATAAAACACAAATCTTTTCACATCACCTTTCAAAAAAGATGCTCTGAAAAAACCAGGTGCATATACAATTTATCTAATAAAATGGATACACACCTTTACTGTGGTTAATAAAAAGTTAAGGATCGTAAAAAAATCGTGATAGACCGTTATTAACGTCAACCACTAAATTAAAGGCCAAAAAAGCCCTTGCCACTCTTTACAAAATAAAGCCTGTTTCCCGTTAATTAAACTGACTGTTCTAATGCCTGACTTGTCTGTTGAGTGTTCATAAGTCACAATAATCATGCACGGTCTACCGCACAAAAGGTTCCATCATTTTCCGGCGATGGCAGCCAGTGTGGTTATATGAGAAATGTCGAAGACGCTTTCCCAGAATACCCTGCTACACAAGATATTCTGCGAAAACTTAAATCAGAGAGCTATTGAGTTAAAAACGATCATCCTTGATCATTGATGTAGTTGATATTATCTTAAAATAAATTAAGTTAATTTTTGAGTAAAACAACTTGAATAACATGCATTCACATCACATGTTTTATCCGATTAACAAGAACCGCCGACTGAAAAGACGTGCTCAAGCACTTTATTTTCAATAAAACATAAGGCGTCCAGTGTCTGGTTCCATCATCCTTGTTAGGATTCCTTATATTTTCTATAATTCTTTGTTCATCGTAAAGCCTACTATAGATTGCTAAAAGCAACCTACCGACTGTGATCGCAAGCTCGACAGTCTGGGTGCAAACGTCATTAACGCAACGCGAAAATCAGTCTGCTAAAGGTGCAACTTTACCGAAGTTACCACGGGTGAAAACTATGAGTATCTTTCTTAAAACTTATGACACTTCAATAAACTTTAAGAAAGATACCTAAAAAGGTATCTTAAAAAAGGCTGTAATCACTGCCTTTTTTGAAACATGGGTAAATAAATGACTAAAACTCGCCAACAGCACTACCTGCAATGGCTGGTTTGTCTATAGGTTTAATGTTTTCATTAGAAACACTTTTAGAAGGTGCAGTATAAAAAGTGTCACCGTCTATTTTTACCCACGAAAGGTAAAGTAAATGTGCTTTTAAACTAACACCTGTTTGCCCCTTTTTATTTCCATTTTTATAAATAAAAGTTTCAGAGTACAGGTCACCTACCTTGAATCCTGCAAAAATTTGTTTTTTTGCATCACAAGCCTCTTTTAATTTTACAATAATTTTAGATGCTTCTGCTCCCGATACTCGGCAGTCAAAATAAGTATAGTCAACATCGCTTTTTGAACCTCTCAAAGCGCCGATTGTACAAGCCATAAAGTTACTACCTTTGGGGACATTAACCTCACGTATGCGATTAATATAACCAACACCTGATGTGTGTAAGTCAAAATACTCACTTGAAGTGGTACTAGGCTGTTGATTGTTTTCATTTGAATATGTCATGTTATTTCTCCGATAATAAAATAAAAAACCGGAAAAACACAGATCACCCGACGGGGAAAAGGTTTTCCCGGTGGGTTAATAATTGAATATAGAATTAGAATTAAGATTCTAATTCGAGTTAGAGCTTATTTTTTTGTGTCGTTTTTTTGTACTTTCTCAGCAGCAACAATAATGCCGACTACAACAAAGACTATTAACGCAGCAATATAAACACTTAGTTGCATAGCTACACCTCTTGATTAAAAAGACCTAAAAGCCAGGCAATTAGACCTATTACAACTAAAAAAACAGCTTCAAAACTGTTATATTGACCAAGCATACCCCCTAAAAAACCAGCACCCAATACGGTGATTCCGATCTTTCTGGCATCCTCTTTAGCTTTTTCAACATCTAAACATTGCAATAACAATGTTAAATACTTAATAAAGGTTTTGTAAATTTGAAGTTCTTTCATGTATTTCTCCTATTAAAAAATTAAGGGAAATACACTCCACAGGGAATTATATTTCCCAGTGGGTTAAAAACTTATTTGTTAAACTTATTTTCCGTGATGTTTATTCCACCAGTTTGCAAAGTACAGCATAGCAAGACAGGTAATAACCACCACAGTAACAAAAATATTAAAATCACTCATCTTCTTTCTCCAAGACAGTTATTGATCCAGAAACTATAAGAGAAAACATTCCTCCAGTGAATGTCTGCAACTATTCTCGCAAGAACAGGTCATTGGAAATACAGACTCGCAACGACAAAAGGTACCACTGAGAATGCAGTGATCACAGATAGAAACTCATTTTTAACACAAACTTGATAGAGAGACAAGGAAAAACAAATAAAGTTGCTGAAAGTTTTACTTACTTAATGAAATCGTTCATCTATTTTCTCACCGGGCAACAAATTATCCATAAACCCTTCCTATGTATACACCGTCTCGATCTGTGATTTCTCAGGAAAAACTAAAAAAACGTCTTTTTTCTTTATGCATACTTACTTATATTTCTCAATCAAACCCTCAATTTCTGCTTTAACCTTTGTTGGTCTGGGCATATTGATAAAACGAATATCCATATCATCTGTACCAGAGGAAGCAAACTCCAAGATCCCGACACTCAACAGTCGATCTAAAATACCCTGCCTAAGCCCTATTGTTCGTATCTCTGATAGTCGAATATGAATTTCATCTCTTGACCATATTCCACGATTAAAGCTAATACCGCGCGAATCTACTATTAATCGTGTACCATAATAATTAATCATAATACCAGCCACCAGCCAGCCAGCCCAGACAACGCCTATCATTTTCGTTCCATTAATCAATAATTCTGGGTTGATAAATTGTGGCAACCCTTTTAAACCTAACAATGATAAAAAGAAAACCCATAAATCAACCGCAAAAAAAGCAAGCAATAATGAAAAAATGATAAGTGGTATATGTAAAACATATGTTCTTAGTGCAGGATGATAAGTTTTAATAATAAAATCCGAGTCCAGTTCAACCTTCCCGCTTACATTAAGACTCTCTTTATTTACTTCCTCTTCACTATTCCCACCCTGTTGTTTTTGGGTTTTAATAACCACAAACCCATCAGATTGATTGGCTGGGTTAAATAGCTCCACTTGATAATAATAATCAGCTGACTGCCCCATCAATAAATCACGCATTTTTGCTGCGCTCTCAAAACCTTCAAAAGGCAAACCATTGAGGTTTAAAATCTTACTCGTTTCTTCATTATATTTTTCAATACTATCTCGCTCTGCCATTGTATTTTCACCTATCTTTAATTAACTTTAATCAACCCATTCCCACATAGAGCTGACCGTGTTGAAACAAGATTGGCCTGTTTCATTATGCTCAAAAATACCTCTACCTGTGATGATATAAACTATTTTATAGTTTCTACATTTCCTATTACCCTGTCTAGAATATTGTCCAGGGTGAAAAACAATCTCGCCATATGTGGCATTTACCCAAGTAGTGACAAGACCTTCAGCATCATTCGTCAAAGAGTCTTGGGCTATCATCTCTTCCTCACGAATAAAAACATGTTCAAGTTTAAAAGCATTCTCAAGCAATCGCTCTTTCTTACTCAGTACAGTATATGAATGCACATAATCACTTAACTTAAACTCATCAATACTTTTTTGTATTTGGGGTGTACACCCTGCTGCCATCAAAATTAAGATAAGAATCCATATTAGTTTCACACTCACATTAAATTCCCGTGTTTTTTTCACGGTACTGAACCTTCTCTATACACACCGAATCAATAAAAAAGTGCTCTGCTGAGAGTCGCTGAACAGTTCGAACCTCTCCTTTATCATCCGTCCACTCTTCTTCTCTTAAATTACCCATGACAAATATCCTTGTTCCTTTTTTTAAGACTCGAATAGCCTCTTCTGCACGAAACCCCCAGATATCAACGGTGTACCAAAACCCACCTTTATCCCGATAGTCTTTCCCCACTGGACGATCAAAGTAAATACGCATACTAGCGACTTGTTTTTGCTCTTCACCCACAGCTACTGTACTTATCTTTGGGTCTGACCCTAAGTTACCAATACCTTGAAATTGATTGATCATTCGATATTCCTTTTGTTTAATTATATGTAACAATACCTTCGCCAAAATAAAAATATACTCATTTTGGCGAATTTCACAGTTTATAACTAATTGATTTATATGAACTGGGGATTATCATTTTTGGTATAAATCAGAATTGGCGAAGGTATTGATGTAAGGTTTGCATTTTAATAAGAACTACCTCAATGCTTTTATTACTCTCGCCTTAAGACTATTACCGTAATCTCTTAAGGCTGATCTTGGTTTTTGCACCCAATATGTTATTTCCACATCCGTTCCTGAACCATTGTTTTCTAACACTATGTCAATCGTATGCATCAAAGAAGCACCTTTATAGCGATGTGAAGTATGTGTTCGCATGTGATAACTGAGACCTGGCATAGCCTCATATCGAAATCCTTCATCATAATCTAAATTTTCCTTTTTATAACTTTCATAACCTAACATTTCAGTTCTGGTTTTAAAGCCAAATTCACGCTTTACTTTTAGATAAGCTCTATCTATGTTACTTCTTACACTAAACCTCACCCGCCCTTCTTCATAAGGAATATTTTGAGCGACAACCCTTCTATCGGACTTGTATTGTTCGGACTGTTGATAGTCTTTACTACTTTTTGAGTAATTGTATGCTTCGCCTGTAATAGGATTGTTTATACAGGTAACGCAATGTCCATCAATATAACCATGTCCATCCTTTCCCGTTACACAGCCCGTTAAAAGCAATATACTTAAAACACCAGCATACTTATATTTTCCATATTCACCTTGTTTTTTCATAATACTTTTTCACCCCTTAAGAATAATGTATTTTTTACAAAAAATTCATTATGTAATGACAGCCTACCTTATCAATTTCAGATAAAAATAAAACCAAAAAACCAAAAAACCAAAATTTCAGGTTTTTATCTATCTACCCTGAATTCAGTTACAAATGAAACTTAATTTCACTAGCTCTATATCAGTCGCCTAATACCATTCATAACCCGATAACTTTGCTTTCCTTTGGCCCTGCTTTAAGACTAACGTCCCAAATAAACTGCCGTAATCTGTTCGCGTTTATGCCCCAATTCCTTGCTAATCGTTAAACGAGCCTCAAGGTCTACCCGTTTTTCTTCACCCGTCAGCTCTTTAGATGGCCTTCCTCCGGCAGCTGGCGCAATAAGTCCAGTTAATTCAGTGTAACGATCCTGAGCATATTGATGACGTAGACCATGCAACTTGGACAGACCTGCTTTTTGTGTATGACGTTCCCATATTTTTACATGTTGAATATAGGATCGAGTCGGCGGTATCAATGAGGCTTTTCCAACGGCTTTATGCAATCGGTCTAATAATTCCCGTTGCATTTCATTGCGAACAGGAATAATTCGTTCTTTGCCACCCTTGGTCCAACTCCCTTTCAAAACAATATGATCACCTCTATCAGCAAAATGCGGCTGAAACTTGATGGACTCTTCTTTACGCAAACCAAAAGCTCGTTGCAGCTCAAGACTCATTTTGACATGATCTTCCTTAATACTGTTCAGTTTTGCATTATCCAATACTTGGGCTTTTTGTTCGTTGGTCACATATTTTCGATTATCAATGCCATACATGGCATTGTCTCTATGAACGACAGACTGCTTACCCACTTTATCAGCCCACCACCGAATCACCGCCATTCTGTTTTTCATGGTACCTGCTGAAATATCTTCTTTTTGCCAACGAGTCACCAATGCATCAACGTGTCGTCCTTTTAATTGACCGGGTTGCTTCAACTGCCGATATCCTGCTTCATGCAATTGATCTGAAAAAAGCGACAACATACGCATTCGATTTGCCTGAGTTGCAAAGCTGCCGTCTCGATTATTTATGATCAATTGTTTAAAGCTAAACGCCAAATCCTTCAAAACGCATACCCCCCCCCGCTTTATTTTTTTAGCATGTGCTTAAATGCGGCATTAGAATACCCCAAAATTCCCAGCCTTAATTGCTTTGATCCCCATTATCTTTTTCTTTGTAAAAATCACTTTAAAAAATCCAGTCGGTTAGTGTTTATGGCCGAACAAAAAGATCCGTAAATCCTTTGTCATAATTAGCCAGTGATTTAATCGTGTCCTATCAGACTCTATTCTGCTGATTCCTGTTGGAACATCCAGATAGATAGTACAACTACTTTTTAAAATTTAACCTCCTCAGTCTATAAAAAAATAAAAAAGAGTCAGCTTCCCCAGTTGGGTTAGCTGACTCCCAAATGGGTTCCTGTTTTTTTATCAGTGTCAAGATTCACTGTTTCTGCAACGCTTCCCACAGGAAACGGCTATCGGTTTTGCAGATCCGATAGCAAAAGGTGCCGCTGATACGCAGTGGCCACGCTGTAAATCCTTACTCCTTACTATAAAGTTCTTTTCAATGACCTGATTCAAGTCATTCAAAAGACCCCTTGCTGGAGCAGATACCCAAGACCATCCCCCCTCTGTTGTCAGCAATATTGCTAACAAAAGTGTACCGTGTTATTACAGATAATTCAACCGTAATTTAAAAAATATCGCTATACCCAATGAAATACATGGTGTACAAGCCCTCGTCACTTCCGCACTTTGCTATCGCCGTCCGAAGTGACGAGGGCTATCTGCTCCACCTAGCAACATTCATTCGCCTACATCATGACTGCATCATGATTCCAAAAAAGCATGCTATTCTCTTTCTATGGTAATTCCAATTACCCAGTTCCGTTCAAGGTAGACGACTCGCCTACCTTATGTGAGGGGAGACCCTCACATAAGGTTAATGAGTAGATTAATTCTGACTGAGATTTAGCGCATCACTCATCAAGCCATCCCAAATAATTTCTCTGGCTCCAATTCTGTACCAAGCATTCTTTTTTCAGGATCAGCTTTATTCTCTGGTTCAGTCGCTTTAACTTTCTTTCCCTTAGTCACACCATTTTCACTAGCTTTTATGACAATAACAGGCGCTTTAACTTCTCGTATTTCTGGTGATATCTTTGCCCGTTTAGTTTTAGAAAGAACTGGATCAGGACACTTACCGTGTGTTTCAATAGCCTTTTCAGCATTAGGATTTCCATTTTTTATATCTTGGCGAGTCACACCTGTGAATTTCCATTTCGCAGCTAAATTAAATGTCCTTCTAACACTCTTTCCAGCGGCATCCGTTAAACTGTGTGCCGTTTTACGATCAATAAGTCCGATATGTCCTGCCGTAAAAATAGAACAGCACAACTTGTCATAGTCAGCAACAAGATAGGCTCCCATATACCCGTAGGGATTTTGAAAAACAATAGGGACTTGGATTGGTTCAATAGACTGCGCTACATCAACATCAAAACCTTCCATTGAGTTCAACACCTCATCCAGCCATTGTTTTTTCTCAAGCATGATTTTTTTTGCGTCATTAATAGACTCTTCAATTTGTAATAGATACCAATCTGCGTATGGATCATCGGCCTGTGCTGATAGCCAAAGCAGTTTCATGCGGCGACCAAAATCAAGGAGTCCAACTATTGGTTGAACGCCTTTAGCTCTTTTTCGGCCCAAAACCAACTTTTGTGCCTGTCTAGTCTGGAGGGTCATCCGCGTATCACTTCTCAACCCACCAGGTTGCTCTCCTAGTGATCTTGGTGGAACCAATACTGGCTTTGGTTGTTCTGGTTTTTTTTCGTCATAATTGTCATCCATTGTATTCGCCTTTTTTTGATTTAATTTCAGGTTACTCATCGTGTGAGCAACCCCCTGTTTCAAGGTGGGGCGAGTGCCCCCACCCCAAACGCAACCCTATAATTCACAGCACGGGCAAGTAACCAACATTTTGCTGATGAGTTAATAAATTATTTCTACTTGCAGTCAAAGCTTGGTCTATCACTTTTCTGTTCAAACAAATTATTAATCTTTTACCTGGACTTGATTTTTTGATCAGAAAGCACCATCCACTCATTTTGTCGATAGCACGGCAGACTGTGCGACCGTCTACTTTCAACTCCCTTCCCAGTTTTCTTGCACTCACCTGTAGTTCATTTTCGTCTGGCAGATAATATAAATACTGCAAAACTAATGCGACAACCATCGAAACGGAATTATGAGGTGTTCCCTTGGCGCTTATCTGCATTCGTCCTCGTGTCACTTCCAGAAATACATGAAATTCACTGAAACAAGCGGCTGTTGAAGTACCCTCCGTCTCAGGTTGAACTGAACTGATTTGTTTTGCCAGTAATCATGCAGCACATCAAAACATTCTTTCTGGTAGGCGATGAGCCTGTCTCTGATTTCCAACTTGACGCGGTTGGAATCTACGGTAAACAGCCAGCCCTGAAAATAATTGAGAGGGAGCATTAACATCTCCCTTTCTTTTCCATCTTCGGCAACCGTCGTCATGATGACGACGGTTGAACCCAAAAAAGCATGTCGCTTAATGCGATTGTATTGTGATCGCCAGTTCAGCCCAATGCTCTCGCATACCGATTTCATAGCCACGTAATTGACATCACCCTGTTGTGCTGTCATTATCTGATTGCCCTGAAAGGCAATGGTTTGTATGTCTTGATTCATCTTATTTCCTCGGTTACACTTCCAAACCTCTGTTTCAAGGTGGGGCGAGTGCCCCCACCCCAAACATTACTTCCAAGGACAATTTCCCCTGCATCAACTACCGAGCCGTCTATTTCAACTTTGTTTTGGTTTAGTTGCATTATTCATTCCTCCCCAGCGCTGAGAGAAAGATGATTTCTGTTGCTGTTCTGCATTTATTTTTTTATTTCCGCCATTCACAACCGTCTCACTAATATTTTCCCCATTTAACGCGGCTACGGTCATAGCTTGATTCTGATCTTTTATTTTTTTATCTCTTTTTTGCTTACGCTTTCTTTGTTCCTGATGGTTCAGGTAAGCACTGGTCAGACAGATGTTACCTTGAGAATGTTCCTTGCAAAGAAACGCCAACATGGCAATATTATTTTTGATCGGATTATTTGTTTGCTTCTGAGCTTTTATTTTCGAGGCAAGTTCGTCCAAGTAATTCTGCTGAATATCAGTTTCAACCAATTTCAAAAACCGTTGAGCTAAAATATTTTCATTTTCATTAAATTCTTTTGGATAGATTAAATCTTTTTGAATTTCAAAATTATCTGTTTTAGAAATTCCTACGGAATTTGTAGTAGTAGCTCTTTTCTCTTTATCTTTTATCTTAAAAGAACTACTACTACTACTACTACTACTACGCACCACGTTTAAAAATTGAACGTGGTTGTTATCTAATTGATTTTTATCATATCTTTTTTTCTCGCTATCCACGTTTAAAATTTGAACCTGGTGTTTTGCAACCACGTTTAAATTTTGAACATGGTGGTCATCCACCACGTTTAAAAAGTAAACGTGGTGGTTATTTTCTGTTTTTGGTTGACCTAATGAATCTGAATGAATTAAATTATTTAGCTGAGTCGATATTTCCGATGACGTATTGACCAAAAAATCATCACCCTCTTCTACCGTTTGTGAGACCACACTCCAGATTGTTTGCGAAAGTGTTTTAATCGTATTGTTTTTATGATGGGTTTGTTTTTTTAAAAAGTTCAAGTAGCCTTTATCTAAATAAAGAGCGTCTTCTAATGAAACAGGGCTGTCGTGAATGGCATAGATATTACCTCTAAAGGTGCCGCTCTCTGAGCGTAATGTTGAGCATAAAGATATCCATCTTGTCAGCCGTAAAACGTAAAGTATGCGCGATACCGTTGCATTTGAATAACCTCGTGTTTCTTTTAATAGATTATTTAGGGATAACATGACAGCAGAGCCTTGGATGGCTTGTGTACGAATGATCCCCCAGGCTCTTACATCAATATCACTTAAAGAAGGGTCGGTCCAAATTGATCTTGGAATTGCATCTTGCCAATTTCCGATATATACTAAGGAATCAGTCTTGGTTTTTTCTGACTGAGGATCGCTATTAAGTCTGTTGACTTCATTGGTGATTCGTTCTGAAAGTACTTGTATATTTTGGGATATCTTTGAGGAACTCATTATTTTATTTGGTACATTTTAGATTTATAGGGAATTGAAAGAGGGGTGTCTCATCACCCTTCTTGTTCTTTTCTTTAGGTAGTATCACCTAGCACTTATGTCTGTATCTTTGTTGCTCTCTTCCCATACTTCTTTTAATATTGTCCAGATAGTACTAATTTTAAGCCCTGTTTTTTTATGAGCTGTTAGTAGTAGTTTTGATAGTTCAGGGTTGTTAAATCTGCCTTTTGTTTTTCCTATTAATTCCCAGATAAGAATTTTTTCAGCTTCCGTGCCACAGGTAGGGCGGCCTCCTTTTTTTTCTTTTTCAGGAAAACCAATCATTCTTCGGTAGTACCCTATATTGACGGTTGTCAATCCATAGAGATGGTGCATCACTGGATATGAAGCGCCTGCTTCTAGCATCTCAAAAATAGATTGCCTTCTTGATGATTTAGCATTATTGATTTCTAATGCTATTTTTAAGGCTTCCGGGTCAAATGTGATGGTTAGGATATTAAGGTTGGCAGATAGAGCCATATCATGCAGCTCTTGATTATTAAGTGTGAGTAACTCATTTGCTTGCTCCTCACTTATATTTAATGCTTTAGGCGCTTTAAGATTGCCTAGCGCCGTTTGTTTGACTACATAACTTAATGCTTGCAAGGATAGCTCTGCTTTTGCATCCATATTATTCATTATTATTCACTCCAAAGTTCAATTTCGGTAAAATGTTGTCTTATTTTTCGACAACTTTCCATTAATCTAAAAATATCGGTAAAAACAGTATCACTCATCCTTTTTTCATCAAGCATAGAAAAATGAAGCATTTGATCTATTTGTAGGGGAGTGCCTATATGGTTCTGTAATATTTCATTTTCAGTTTCTTTTTTGTGCTGTTGAAGGCCAAGCCTTCTATAGATATCAAGATACATCCAACATTTAAAATGACTGTCGCCTGATGTTTGGCCAGAAAGATTAAATAAAAGCCACCAGCGATAATAACGCCCTGTTTTTGTAGGTTCTTCCTGAGAATAATCAAGTAGTGGATGCTGGGGAGTCTCAATTAAAAAGCCCATCCCTGATGATGCTTCCATCACGGTATCTTCAAGTTCTTTACCCGCTATTTTTAAGGCCATATGATAACTTTTTTCCCGTAGTCTTTTTAGGTCTGGACGGGGCTTGTCTTTCTGTTTAGTGACTGTGTTTGCAGTCTCTTTAATAGGAGGTGGGGCGATTTCATCAATAGTCTGCTGTTGCTCTACATCAACAGGGGCATTTGGACTGGTTTTAGCTCCCTCCTTATCTTCATCCCGTCTGCTACCAGAATCTTCTTGTATTTCAGCATTACTTTGCTCATTATTCGGGGATTTCTGAGCAATAGACGGGGCAGGTTCAGGAAAATCGCTATGATTATCACTATTAGTGTCCATGAATTGATTGACTTTCATGTAAATTATATTGCTTCGAAGCCCTATTATTGTTTCTAACAAACGATCCAATTCATTTCTAACCTGATCAAAATCAAACTTTTCTTCAGTATCATTTTCTGACATCACCTGCATGAAAGCGGCTTCAAACTGATCAGGGTAATCTTCACAGAGTTCTAAATAGGCTTTTTCTGTTTTTTTAATATGGTCTATCTTAGGTCTGCCAATACCCGAACGCATCACCAGTGGAATCATTTGATCCAGTTTGACCGCGTAATTAAAGGTTCTGAGTGTGCGTGGTGAAACCTTGTAACCCGCTTCTGCCGTCATACGGGTAAATTCTCTATCTGAAACTTCCTTACCTTTCTCAGCTTCAAATTCTTGCCTGACCTCTTGCGTTGCATACGCTTTGTCGATCAAGATCATGGGCGCTCGCAAATCATTTTCAATCAAATGAGCGGTTAGCAAAGAAGAATCTGATGTCCACGGTTTAAACCAACAGTGAACCGTGTTAAATATTTCATCGGCTGTTTCTAAGTACAGCTCATTAAGAATTAATAACCGAGTATTTCCACCCGATTCAATCATGTAAACATCATCACCTGGGCGACGTGTTACATTAAATTTATCGTCTATTCCTTTTTTACTTCGAATGGAGTCTTTAATTTCTTCGTAGAGAGGATTCCTTTCTCTTCTCGGGTTCTTGTCGTAAGGTTTAATATCTTTCAGCTTCAAAACCATTGCTGTAATGGCTATTGGGTCTGTCATAGGTAAAGGGATGTCAGAGGTGACACCAAAATTCCCTTCTAACAACAACCCTTTTATATCTTCAGAGCTGGGGCGTTTACTTTTTCTGTCTGAATTCTTGTCTACCATGATGGAGTCCTTTTTTTGTTATTTTTGGAGACTGTTAATCTAAGTCTGGCAAATTAGGAATCAACTCTTTTGCAAGAGCCATCATGGAATCTTTAGCGCTGACTATGTTCCCTTTTTTTTCTAACCGATGGACAGGTATTTTTTGTGTTGCAGCTTCTCTGTAGGCTACTGAGCTAGGAATAACTGTATTTAATATAGATATAGCGCCTTTGCTCGGTGTAAAAGATGCTTTTCTTAACTCGTCTGCAATTAACTTAGCGTCTACTGTTCTATCTTGACGATATATAACACCTCTGAGAGGGCCGATGGGCGCACCTAATCTTGCCATAGGCTCTAACCGCTTGATCATGGATACAGTGCCTCTAACAAACTCTCTGGCTGATAGGATTTCAGGGGGGATAGGAGAAAGCATAAAATCAGCAGCGGCAACGGCTGCATCTTGTAGCGGACCTACAGCTCCTTGCGTATCTATCAATACAAAATCGTATTGATCATCAAGAAAACCGAGAATATGTTTTAATCGAACACGCCCATCAGGCGCATCACGTATCCAGTCACGAAGTTTGCCATCCGGGTCATCAGAGACAACAATATCTAAATTATCTATTGCTGTTTCACTAATGGTGTTATCCGTTGAAGAATTGATTAAGAATTCTTTCAATCCATGATCAGCTTGAGTTCTAATGGGGTAATAACTGGATAAGGTCGGCTGAGGGTCTGCGTCTATCAATAGAACTCGATAACCAAATTCTGCCAAGATACCACCAAGATTGGCAGTCAATGTCGTTTTTCCAACACCCCCTTTGGTGCTGACAATTGTTATTTTAATCATTCCATACTCCTACTAAATAGATAACTTATTTGTAGAGCAGATGTGTTTGAAGATTTTAAATGAATTTGATACTTACTAACTTCTGGTAGTACTGTAAAATGGAGTTTCAAACTTTTGATTTGTAATCAACCGGTCGAGGGTTCGAGTCCCATCACCAGCTCCATATTCCGGA
>CAZLLL010000012.1:0-18072 GCA_964560255.1 uncultured Methylomonas sp. | reverse complement strand
CATAGCGAGCTACGTAACTGTTTCCGCAACGCAGAAGGCGAACAAAAAGACAAGTTAGAATGCACACGTTATTTGATTCCCATTCCTAAGTTGGTAGCCATAAATCATGACAGGTAATATGTATGAATTATACGGCTATTATTTAGGACAGATTTAACACCCTAAAGCTAACGTATCAAAAAAACTTCCTTTAAAAAACGATAGAATTAATGCCAAAACTCAACCCCGAACAAAACCGCGCAGTAAAAACCATCGACCGCCCCTTGCTCGTCCTCGCTGGCGCAGGTAGCGGTAAAACCCGCGTGATTACCGAAAAAATAGCCTACCTAGTCAAACAAGGTCTGGCAGCGCGCAATATTGCAGCCCTCACCTTTACCAATAAAGCTGCACGGGAAATGAAACAGCGGGTCAGTAAATTATTGAATGATAAACAATTACGTGGCCTGCGAGTTTCGACTTTTCATTCCCTCGGGCTGGATATTCTGCGTAAAGAACACAAAACCCTGCAATACAAAGCCAGTATTTCGTTATTTGATGAGCAAGATAAAATAACTCTGCTAAAAAACCTGATTACACATAGCGAAGCAAATTATGATATAGAGAGCGTCGACCAGTATTCCAGACAAATTGGTCAATGGAAAAATGCCTTTATTACCCCCGAACAGGCCAAAAACCATGCGAGTGTAGAGGATAATGAGGCCGCACAGCTCTATGCCGACTATACGCGTAGCTTAAAAGCTTATAACGCCGTGGATTTTGATGATTTAATCTTATTGCCTGTCTTAATTTTTCAGCAATTCCCCGATGTACTGGAAAAATGGCAAAACAAAATTCGTTACTTATTAGTCGATGAATATCAGGACACTAATATCACCCAGTATCAACTGGTTAAATTATTGGTTGGTAAACTGGGTAAATTTACCGTCGTCGGTGATGATGACCAGTCTATTTATGCTTGGCGCGGTGCACAGCCGGAAAATCTCGCACAATTACAAAAAGACTACCCACGCTTGAGCGTGGTCAAACTAGAACAAAATTACCGTTCCTATGGACGTATTTTAAAAGTGGCGAACCAGCTGATTGCCAACAACCCGCATACTTTTGAAAAAAAATTATGGAGTGATATGGGCTTTGGAGAACCTTTACGCGTTCTAACCCATAAAAATGATACTGCGGAAGCCAAGCAAATCGTCTCGGAAATTGTGCATCATAAATTTAAAACCGGTGCCGATTATGGAGACTACGCTATTCTCTACCGGGGTAACCATCAGTCACGTTTATTTGAACACAGCTTGCGCGAACTTGATGTGCCATATTTTATTACCGGTAGCACCTCGTTTTTTGCCTATGCAGAGATTAAAGATATACTCAGTTATCTCAGATTATTCGTCAACCCAGATGATGATGCCGCTTTTTTAAGAGTTGTTAATACTCCACGCCGTGAAATAGGCCCTACCACGCTGGAAAAGCTGGGAGCCTATGCGAACCAGCGGCATATCAGCCTATTTAGTGCCTGTTCTGAAATGGGCGTTAGAGAAAAGCTACCTCAGGCTGCGCTAGCACGTTTGCAAAAATTTTGTGAATGGATGCAGAGAACAGCCAGTGCCCTGAAAACCGGCGATACCTTTGATGAAATGGATGCCTTTATAGAGCAAATACACTATCACCAATGGCTACAGGAAAACAGTAACAACCAGCAAGCCGCTGAGCGAAAGATAAAAAATGTTACAGATTTACTGGAATGGCTACAGCGTATTGCAAAAAGTGACGAAGTAGGCGAACAAGAAAAGACGCTAGATGAAATTGTCTCAAAAATTCAATTAATGGATATTCTGGATCGTAATCAGGATGACCAGGCGGATAACCAAGTCAGCCTTATGACTTTCCATGCCGCAAAAGGTCTGGAATTCCCGCATGTGTTTTTAATTGGTATCGAAGAAAATATCCTCCCACATCAGAACAGCATCGACACCGATAATATAGAGGAAGAGCGCCGCCTGGCCTATGTGGGCATTACCCGAGCACAGCACACCTGTACCTTTAGCTACTGTACACACCGCAAACGTTATGGTGATATTACTGAAAGTGAACCCAGTCGTTTTTTAGCTGAGCTGCCCGAAGAAGATCTAGAGTGGATAAGTAAAAAGCCTGTGGATAAAGCCGAGCAGAAAGAACGTAGTAAAGCGAATCTGGCGCATTTAAAATCCATGCTATCGTAAATGATACGAATAGGTTAAAATAACCAGTTCAAACAAGTGCCCGTAGCTCAGCTGGATAGAGTACTGCCCTCCGAAGGCAGGGGTCGGACGTTCGAATCGTCTCGGGCGCGCCATTTTAAGTTTTGCCTAATATACGGTCTCAGCATGTAATATGACAGACTTTCAATCTACATCCTTATTTCATTCGGGTTTACGTCTACAAAAATTGCGTGAACTACAGGGCTTATCTGTTTCTGAATTAGCAGAAGAATTAAAAATTGAACCTTCCTTGCTGAGAAATTGGGAGAGTGACGGAGTTCCCGATGAATTTATTCAAGCCTGTTGTTATTATTTTGAAGTGTCTGGAACTATCTTTAGCGATCCTATCAATAGCCAATTTGAACTAGAACAATTAGCAACATTATATTTATACCCACAAAGTAGTAACAGCGACTTAGAAAAGCGACTATCCTCAAATAAACAAAGTAAGGCAATACTCTTAGATTTATCGGGTTTAAATTTAAGTGAAATCCCTGACGAAGTATTTAAATATACGTGGTTAATTGAATTGAATATTAGTCATAATCAAATTAAGTATATTTCTAGTCGTATTATTCTGTTACAAAAACTTAAGTTTTTTGATATTAGTTATAATTTTCTGGTGCATATCCCAGGCATTATTTGCGCACTAGAAAACTTAAAAACCCTCAATTATTTTAATAACCCTCTTTCATCACAGCCAAACTTAGCTCAAACCACTATGGCACTTGATGCTTATCAGAGCTACTTGGTGAGATCTAATATTGTTGTTATTGTTATAGATGAGAAAACACTAGATAGTCTACATACCCTTGATAGGCTCCGCGAAATAATAGAACCATCAGAGGTTGCTATTATTACTAGCGTAGTAACTTGTCTCAATGATATAAAATCGTACACACAACTATTAAACTTAATATATATTACTGGAAATAACCCGCCAGATTATTTAATCGCTCAAATTGATGTTTTCTTGCCTAAGCAAGTATTTTATTTGCTTATTGTCTTTAATCAGTCAATAACTCAGGAACAGAAAGCGATGGTTGAAAGCCAGTTAGCAATACGGCTTCCAGCACCTAAATTTTTAGTTCAATATC
This sequence comes from uncultured Methylomonas sp., assembly GCA_964560255.1. Classification (GTDB taxonomy): domain Bacteria; phylum Pseudomonadota; class Gammaproteobacteria; order Methylococcales; family Methylomonadaceae; genus Methyloprofundus. The sequence continues at coordinate 14,738 of CAZLLL010000012.1, read as the reverse complement.
TTAGTAACGTTCAAGAGTCTACTCATGATCAAGAATGGTTTTCCTGTGTATACAAGGATATACATCAAAAGACTATTTACCAAAATCAAATACCTTGCGTGAAGTTCAATCGCCTGGTTTTAAGTAATATTGGTGTGTATGAACAATTAGAGATTGAATTTAACTCTGACTTAACGGTACTCATTGGTTTAAATGGTGCGGGTAAAACAACGATTCTTAAAGCAATTGCATTAGCAACATTAGGACCTGAACAAGCTGAAATTGATGCACAGACAGCAGCTAATTTATTACGCATAACAGGAAAAAATGAACAAAAAACACATTGGCAGGCAGAGGGCGTTATCTGTTTATCTGCAAGTATCAATGGCAAAACGTATGAAAATACAATTCGCTTACTTTACAATACAAATAGCGAAAGAGTAGAAGTAAAGGGAGGGTGTTTTTCTGCTTTATTTGATAGTGAAGGGCATTTACTCAATTTAATCTTAGGTATCGGTGAGCAGCGTAATACTAATTTAAAAAAAAACCGGCGTTTAGGGCTTGAAGTAACTCAAGCTAAAGTTAAAGACTTATTACCTATCATTAGTGGAGAAGAGCAAGCGTGTATCGCTCATTTTTCAGCATGGCTAGGAAACCTGTCTTTATTAGCATCACAGGGACACCAAGATAAATTAGACGAAATTAATGCCAGCTTTTTAATTTTTTCAGCTCTTATGCAGGAGTCTATTCAATTTTCTGGTTTTACAAGTGTTGACCCATTAGAATTATGGGTTGAGCATCAAGATCCAAAACAAATCGTACCGCTGCGGTTAGTTAGTCAGGGTTATCAAGCTGTGATGGGTTGGGTTGGATATATTATTCAACGCATGTTTGAAGCTTATTCAGAAGCCCTGCTGCCTTTGCAACAACCTGCTATTATTATCATTGATGAAATAGATCAATTGCTACATATAAAGTGGCAGCAAGAAATCGTTAATGTTCTCGCCAAAGAGTTTTTCCCCAATACCCAATGGATAGTAACCACGCACTCACCTATGGTTATAATGGGCTTAGATAAAGGGCAAGTTATTCAATTACACCAGCGCGATGGACAATTAGTTGCTGAGCCTAATACTGTTGACTTGTGGCTATGGCAGTATGGCGATATTATCCGTCATTTATTTGAAGTGTTTCCTCAAAAACCTCAATTACAAGAACAGCAATTAATGGCAGAGATTGAACTGTTAAATTCGCAAGTTGAAGCGTTAGATGATACTCAACAAAAAGAACTAGAAAAGCTAGAAATTCAATTAGAAAAAGTACAAAAAAGTCGTGCTTTTGTTGATGAGCTTTATGCGGAGCAACAAAAACTACGTGTTAGGGAACAAGAGCTAGCAGCATTGATTAAGCAATTAAGCTAAACGCAATATAATGCAGTTGATTCAGCGTAGTCCTTGTCCTGATTTATTAGAGCAAAAACAAGAACAATGGACTATATCGTGGGTGGCTCATTACCGTTGGCGATGTGGTGTCAGTATTGAACCTAAAAAGCCCCAAAAACCATCAGATAATCATTGGCTGCATGACGATATTCGCTTATTGCTCATTCAAGACTTCCACAATAACTGTGGTTATTGTGGTGAAGTTCTACCAACGCCTCAAGGAAAAGTGGCTAGTAAAGGCGATGTTGACCATTTTTTACCTAAAGCAATTTACCCTGAACACGTTTACCAATGGGAAAATTACATTTGGTCTTGTAAGCCTTGTAACCAGCTAAAAAAAGAATTCTACAGTACCAAGTTTCCTTTATTACACCCTTGTGATGGAAATGACTGTTCAAAGTTACTATTTATTGAAAATACAGGGCAATATATTCTTGACAGCCTTGTCAGTGCCGACAGTTACTGGCAAAAAAGATTACAGCATAGCGAACAAAAAACCATGTTAAATGCTGTAGAAATATGTAAAAAACGGCGATTAAAAATAAGCACCTTACGTAAGAACTTTGAGTCAATTTCTAATAATATTAAAAATATAGCTTCATTACAATCAGTTAATCCCAGTGTAACGGATAGTCTACAGAAACATATAAATCAAGATACTTCCAATATTTTAGAAATAATCAATAGCCCAGAGTTTTACGTATTGCTAAAAGAACATTATCAATTATTACGGCGAGAACACCCACAGGTGGCAAAATTATTAGTTGAATGAGTAATCATATTACCTACATTGAGCGGGTATGGTTTTATATTTTTCGATTAACTTTTAATTTAAAAACAAATGGTTATACTAAGTTTAGTAGATTTCAATGCCTTATATAGAATCATTTAAAATCAATGCGTTACATGCAGTAAAAATACCCGATTTCTAATATTATATTTTTATATTTATACGAATTCCCATAACACTCTAATTATTAATGTATTTTTAATATAAAAAAACAGAAAATAGACCCGCTCAATGTAAGATATTAGTGCTTTAATTAAGAATTAAATTTAGCCCAAAATTTTTCAACATTCATTTTAAAAATATCTTTTACTTTTAAAGTCTCATTAACATTTTTAGGCACACTTTGATTCTCTACAAAAAAAGCCATAAGTTCTTGAGAAATAATAGCGGCTTGTCTATCAATAACTGATTTCTCAACGCCCAATAATAAAAACCAAAGTATATAAAAAATATTTAACCTACGAACCGTCCCTTTTTTTATATTCAGTAATTTATTAAATAATCTTTGTAAATCTTCGGTATTATCATAATCCGTTTCTTTAGTGTGACTACGCGCCAAGACCTCAACCTTTTGAATAAAGTACTCAACATCGTCAATACTTGATAGTATTTTATCGTGCTGGTTTAATTCTTGTGAGCCTTTATCGGTATTTAACCAATCAGTAATTAATTGCTTAGATAGCCGAAAGGTCATAGAGCGAGGTGCCCAATTATAAATATCGACAATATTAAAAACTAAGTCTCTACTTTGAGCGGACTCATAACTTAAGTATGCAAAGATAGTTAATAATTCTTCATTATCCATACGCCGATTATCTTTGCGGTAATAGAACCAATCTTTATACTTCTCAGTTAACTTTTTTATTTTATTAATAATAGTACGATCAGAGTATGAATTCCACATTTCAAAACTGTGGTCTTTAACGGGGTAAGGTTTATTATTAAGGCGAATAAATAAGTCTATGGGGTCAAATTTATTATTTAATTTGGCATCAATATAAACAACAGATAATTCAAAATCTAAAATACGATCTTTCCAGTCTTCATTGAGTTCATCAAATTTCTTTCCCCTTAAGGCTTCCAATATAGTAATTTTTTTAGAAAGTGGATATTTATTTTTTTGTGACCAAATCTCTTCCTTATCAATATTTTTGTATGATTTACCTATAAATGCCAAAATTGATAATAAGCGTTGCTGTCCATCAACAACTTCACAGACACCATCAACACGGCGACAAATAAAAATAGTTGGTAAAGGAATACCTAGCAACATGCTTTCAATAATGCCTGAAGATTTTTTATTATTAATAACTTCCTGGCGCTGGTAAGCAGGACGAATTATAAAGCTATTGCTACTCATATCATCGGTTAAATCTTCAATTGTCTTAGTAACAGCATCAGGGCGATTTAAACGCATACTATTTAATTGACTAATTGATTCTTTAACATCGGCAACTAACTGATCTTCTTGGTTAGCTTTTAATTGGTTTTTTAAATATGATAAAAAATCTACTGTATGATAGCTCCGATGTTTCAACGCTTTATTAAAAAAATCTGCCAAATATTGAAATCGTTGATTGGTTATGCTTGAAAATCCTCGCTCATCCCCTGTAAAAATTTCAATATTTCGATGAATCTCAACGACTAATTGCTCAATAGTTTGTTGATCAAAAAATGCTCCAATATCTATAGAGTTTTGTTCTAAAATAACTAAAGCCCAGTAAACACCTTGGTAGATCATCCATTGTTTTTCATTTAAAGCAATAAATAATTGGTTTAAATGGGCAACTTTTTTTATAAAATCCTGTAGAATTTTATCTTGATTATTAGAACCTTCAATATATAAATCATAGAGCCACTCAACTGTATCTCGTCTAATTGAGGAGCTAGAATAACTATTGATGGGGAAATGCTGTAAAACTAATAATTCCCGAATTTTAGCTTGGCATTCCGCATCTGTTGGTTCTTTAGTGGACGATTTGGCAAAAAAGACTTGTTTAAACTGCTTTAGCCATGCAGGTTTCTCGGCAAATTCTAATTCCATTGTTTCCGTAAAACTATCTTCTAAATGTTTAGCGCGTTGTACTTCCAGTGTCTTTAATGGAGTGATTCCTGAATTATATCGCCAAAAAATTTCTTTTTTAATTCGGCTTTCTAAGCTCTCTTGCTGAGGGTGTTCACCAATGGTTGAAAATTCAATAATACGTATAGTGGTACTTAAAAAAACACGTTGAATTTCAGGATCAAGGCTCTGAAAATTTTTACTTGTTAAGCCACTTAAGCTACGCAGCCCTCTTTTGCTCAGTTTAAAGTCACCCTCGAAAAAACGTTTTAATGTTTCGAATCGCTGACGACCATCGATTACTTCATACGATTTTTTATCATTCGCAGGTATAAACATAATTAATGGGGGGATTTCGATACCTAATAAAATACTTTCGATAAAGTAGGTGGCTTTATCATTATCCCAAACATAATTACGCTGATAATCAGGCTTAAAGTTAATTTTTTTGCGTTTGTTTTGTAGCAAGGTGCTGATACTTTTACTTAATGAACGAGCATTTAAGTGTTTATCTAAAGCATCATGCAAATTGATAGTCTGGTTTTGTTGATCTGTCATTGGTAAATTTAAATCTGTACTGGGCAACTGGCGCAGAATTTTTATTCGTATTCAAGGCGTATAAATAGGCGCATAGCCAGCTACGTAACTATTTATACAACGCTGAAGACGGATAAAAAGACAAGCAAGTTGCCCAAGTTATTTCGTACACGTTCCTTAGGAATAGGTACATTTCTCCAACTGGGCTCAACACGGCCTTTACTTTGTCGGGTAGGTTTCGTTTGTGCATGTTCCTCTGGGCGAAAGAAAAGGCTAACTCCTGCATATTATTCAGGGCAACTGCACTAACTCAGGTGCTTTCCAGTCAGGGGCACGATGTTCAACTATGACAGAAGTATAAACGCCTCCACGCACATTAAAATCAGCTCGGATACGTATAAAGTTAGGCTGTGTAACAGCTACAATATCATTTAGAATTTCATTGGTTACGGCCTCATGAAAGGCACCACGCTCGCGAAACGTCCAGAAATACAGCTTTAAAGCTTTTAGCTCAATACAAAGTTTAGCAGGCACATATTCAATGGTGATTTTGGCAAAATCAGGTTGCCCAGTTAGTGGACATATGCAGGTGAATTCGGGTGTGTCGATACGGATAGTATAATCACGGCCCGGTTGTGGATTATCAAAGGTCTGTAAATCTGTACTGGGCTGGGTTGCCATATTGTTTTGTACTTTAAGTGTGATTTAGCCTATTACATTCAGTATAATGGCTGGTTTTAATAAATAGGGCATTTTACCAGTAATGAAGCTGGAAAAAATTAAACTTTCAGGTTTTAAATCATTTGCTGATCCGACAACCATTCCTATCAGAGGAAATCTAATCAGTGTCGTCGGACCTAATGGCTGTGGAAAATCAAATATTATTGATGCCGTGCGCTGGGTGATGGGTGAGAGCTCGGCGAAAAATTTACGTGGCGGTAGTATGGCTGATGTTATTTTTAACGGGTCGGCAGGGCGTAAACCGTTGAGTACCGCATCTGTTGAGCTGGTTTTTGATAATAGTGAAGGTCGGGCAGGTGGGGAGTTTGCAAAATATAATACCATTGCGATAAAAAGGCAGATCAGTCGGGATGGTCAGTCTATCTATATGTTTAATGGAACTAAATGTCGGCGTAAGGATATTACCGATTTATTTTTAGGCACAGGATTGGGTGCGCGTAGTTATGCTATTATTGAGCAAGGTACAATATCTCGGGTGGTTGAAGCAAAACCTAATGAATTACGTGTGCATATTGAAGAAGCAGCAGGTGTTACTAAATATAAAGAACGGCGCAATGAAACCGAAATGCGCATTCGCCATTCGCGAGAAAATCTGGCGCGTCTGGATGATGTCCGCGATGAAGTTGAAAAACAACTGAATCATTTAAAAAAACAGGCTGAAAAAGCGCAAAAATACACGAATTTAAAAGCAGAGGAACGGCAGTTAAAACTGGAATTGCTGGCAATGCGCTGGGATGAACACCACAAAACAGCCGCACAGCTGGAGGTTAAATTACAGGATGCTGCAACAACGCATAATCAGCTGTTTGTGGAGCGCAAAGAGCTAGAACAGGCGTTGGAGCAAAAAAGAGCAGCACATAAAACCCAGCAACAGGCAGTGGATAAGCAGCAGGGTGAATACTATCATATTGTTGCAGAGGTGAGCCGCCTAGATCAGATGATTAAACATCATCAGCAATCGCATGAAGAAACTGAAGTTGAGTTAGTACGTATGCGTGAGCAAGCTGAGCATCTGAAAGACAATTTAGATGAAGACATGATGCAACTGGATGAAATCAAAGAGTCCTTGCTGGAAACCGAGGAATCTATGCTGCTTGCACAGCAAAAAGAAGACGAGTTGCTGGAAATTCAACGCATTGCACAGGCGCAGCGTCTTGCCTGGCAGCAGGAATGGGAAGCCTATAAGAATCAGTTTGCAAATTATCGTGAGCAGGCAGAAGTAAAGCGTATGCAGGTGGCACAACTGGAAAACCAGACTTTTCAATTGCAGAGTCGATTACAACGTTTACAGGGCGAGCACGATGAATTAAATGAACATGGGGTGCAGGAAGAAATTGAAGCACTGGATCAGGCGATTAGTCTGATTGAAGAACAACGCGAACAGTTACAGCTTGAACTAGATACTGTGCATTTATCCATCACCGAATTAAGACAGAACATTAAACAGCATCATGATGTTTTACACAGAGATCGATCTGAGTGGCAAACTATTAAGGGAAAAACCACCTCTTTAGAGTTGTTACAACAACATGCGATGGGCAAGGATAATCAGAAACTTACCCATTGGCTAGATCGAATGGCACTCAGTGATAATCAACGTCTGGCAGAGTTTATTGATGTTGATTCCGGCTGGGATGGTGCGGTAGAAACGGTATTAGGGACTTATCTAGAAGCGGTCTGTATTCAAAATGCGGATCAACTGATCAATGAATTATCGACTTTAAGTGATCAATCATTAACCTTGTTTGAAACGCAACATTCCTTAAAAAATGAATCCGCAAAGGGCTTGATTCGTCTGATTGATAAAATTCAGACACCGTGGAATTTACATGGTTTATTAACAGGTATATATTGTGCAAATAGTCCTGCACAGGCGCGGAAATTAGTCAGTCAGTTGAAACCTTACGAATCGGTGATTACCATGCAGGGAACCTGGATGGGTTATGGCTGGGTTAAGATAGTCCATGAGAGTGATGCAAAATCGGGTGTTTTACAAAGGGAAAAAGAGTTACGCCTGTTAAAAGAAGAACAGATTGAATTGCAGGCGAGTGTTATTGTGACTGAAGAGCAGCTGGAAACAGCCGAAGAATTTTTAAAGGAGAGCGAAACGCAGCGCGAAGATTATCAGGATCAATATAAGCAGGTGAGTAATGACTTAGCACTCAAAAATGCTGAATTTAGTGCGCATTCTGCGCGAGTAGAACAGCAACAACAGCGCTTGACGCAAGTCATCAATGAAATGGCGGATATTAACCGTGAGCTCCTTGATAATACCGAAACGTGTGAAGAAGCCGCAATGATTAAAGAGCAGGCTGAAGATGCGATGGCAGGTCTGGAAGAAACTAAGTTACAATTAGAGCAAAATAGTGATACTCTACAAACACAAAGCGAACAAAGCGATAAGCAGGTTAATGAAAGTCGTCAGCAAGTACATGCCTTGCAGGCCAGAATTTCCAGTTTAAATTCAGCTGATAGCTTAACAACAAAGCAGATAGAACGGTTACAAGAGCAATATCAGCATGCTCAGGAGCGCGTAATCGAACTAGATAGGAAATTACATCAGACTTTACAGCCGATGGATGATGAGCGATTTCAACTGGAAACTTTGCAGTTAAACAAAGATAAATTAGAATTAGCTTTACAGCAAGTACGTGAGCAGCAACAGACTTTAGAGTCCGAAATTACCGAAACAGCGGAGCAGTTTGTGGCTGTTCAGCAACATCTGGAAAAGAAAAAGGAATTACTGGACAGCATCCGTTTTGAACAACAGGAAAGCCAGGTACGACAACAAACTGTCACCGAGCAATTGCAAGAGCTGGATGCCGATGCAGCGCAAATTATGCAAACTATAGCGGCACATGCTGATGAGTCATCCTGGAAAGTTAAAGTGGACGACTTGAGTCGTCAAATAGAACGTTTAGGGACAATAAACCTGACGGCTATAGAGGAATTTGACGCACAGTCTGAACGGATGAACTTTTTAAATGAACAAAATGCGGATTTAATTGAAGCATTACAGATTTTAGAACAGGCGATTGCAAAAATTGATGAAGAAAGTCGGCAGCGATTTAAGCAAACCTTTGATAAAATAAACTCAGGTTTACAAATTAAATTCCCTAAGTTATTCGGTGGGGGAAAAGCTTATTTATCATTAACTGATGACGACTTACTGGAAAGTGGGGTGAATATTATTGCCCAGCCGCCAGGTAAGAGAAACAGTTCAATACATTTACTGTCGGGTGGGGAAAAAGCCTTAACGGCAGTGGCACTGGTTTTTTCTATTTTTGATCTTAATCCAGCACCTTTTTGTTTACTGGATGAAGTTGATGCACCATTAGACGAGGCCAATGTCAGGCGTTTTTCAGAAATGGTTAAAGAGATGTCAGAAAATGTACAATTTTTATATATTTCACATAATAAAGTGACAATGGAAATTGCGCAACAATTAGCAGGAGTTACCATGAAGGAACCGGGTGTTTCACGTATGGTAGCAGTCGATATTCAAGAAGCAGTGGCGATGGCAGAGAGTTAAAATGGATAAAGATTTATTAAGAATAGTGATTATTGTGGTCGGTGGTGTTGTTATTTTGGGTATGATTGTCTGGGGGATGCTCAGCAAAGACTCAAAGCGAAAACAAAATATTTTTCATGGGAAAAGCAATTCATTAAGCAACATAGACCCAAACTTAGTTGTTAATACAGAAGATGATGACTTCGATATTATTCCATTAAGCACACGAGATAATGAAGACTATTTTAAAATAAAAACACAGTTGAATTCTTCCAAGGTTGATGAGATTGCTGAGCTGCACAACGATGATGACCAGGAATTAGAACTGGATTTAGATCTGTACTCTGAATTACAGCTTGATATGGCTGAACCATTAGAAGAGATACATTCATTAGAGGATACACAGAAGACAGCGAAAGAAAAACAGCAACTGCCTGCATTGCTACAACTCAGCATTGTTGCGCAAGCAAAAGAAGGTTTTACTGGTATCCTGTTGCGGGATGCGTGTGAGCAAGTCGGACTGGTGTTTGGCAGTGTAAGAGTATTTGAGCGTCTGGATTTTATGAGCCGCGTTGATTATGCTGTTGCGAGTATGCTGGAGCCAGGGATTTTTCCCAGTGATCAGTGGGAAAGCTATTATTGCCCCGGAATAACTTTTTTTATGCAGCCTAGGGAAGTGGAACATCCAGCCGCCGTATTTGCCGAAATGATGAATACCATAGAGCAATTATCTGGCTTGCTTAAGGGAGATATACTCGATCAAAGCCAGCAGCCCTTACTTCAGGAAGCATTGCATGGCATTGAAGAAAGTTTAATTTAAAAAACATAGCAGTGGTTTACGCTGTATGGGTCTCTACTTTAAATTTAATGGAGAAGTAAACAAAGCTTTGGCTATTTTCTAACCTGCAACATCCTATTGTTAAAGAAGATATCTTTCATGTTTATTTCAAACCTAAGCGACTCTACTTATAAAGTAGTTTACACTTTTGAATATGTAAACAGCCTAAGAGTTAAAAAGCTTTAGCTTTTTATGAAACCAGCAACAGCTAAGGGAGATGGAAACAAATAATCACCCAAGATTGCTGGTCTTTTTGTCCGTCTTCTACGTTGTAGTAACAGTTTCGTAGCTAGCTATGCGCCTGTTACTACGCCTTGAATACGAACAAAAATCCTGCCCAATATTGGACGATTATTTATTTCCAGCTCCCTTATTTCGTGCCCATTCCTAAGTAGATAACCCTATTTCGTATCATACTCAACTAAACTAGCCCAATCAGTTAAATCATCTAGTCGATAGAAGAAAATGCCCAATTCAACGATCTTATTAACCAGATTTCACCAACTTTCCGAAAATGAGCAGCAGATTCTTTTGGTACTTGCTATCTTATTTGTTCCCATTGGTCAGAGTAGACTCCAGGCTACATTACGAGAAATCAAGTGTGTCGATGCAAGTGTTTATAATCTCATTGCCAAACCTTTAAGAGAAAAACTCGTTATCGAAGGTTTATTGCAAGTAACGCCTTATGGCTGGGGCTGTGCTGAGGGTGGTATCAGTGAAGTGTTAATGAGAATAGCATTTCAGGAATACCCAGAGTTATTTGATGAACTAGCCAGATTTAGTGTTAACAACAGATTTTATGTCTCTAAAGAGCTACGCTTAAAGGACATGATGAGATTTTTACGTTTTTCTCTTTATTGCGAGAAGTATGAGAAGTTTGAAGTACAGTTTCGGATAATAGAACAAGAGTTTCCTCAGCAGGCAAACTCTGTTTTTGATGTACTTATTTTTTCGCCTTTTGATAAGGCCTGGTTTGAATCCCTGAATGACAATATTAAGGTCTTTGTATTGTCCCACTCTGCCAAGTATGGCTTTTATAACTTAGAGGATATTAGTTTTCCCTTACAGCTATTACAAGATAGTATTTCCGTTGCTGAAAGCAATCATGAGGCAAGCCTGCTTGTCCTTGCAGAATATAAAATACTACTGGGCGATACACAAGCGGTAGAGACACTTATTAAAGACGATTGTTCAATTCAGGGCTTATCACTGAAAGGGAGCTTGTGTTTTATTGAAAATCGTCATCATGAAGCACTTGAATATTACACAGCGGCTATCGCACTCATTAAAAAGCAAACGCGTAAACGTAATGTCTGTTTATTCGATGCGCATGGCTACTTTTTTAATTTAGTTTTACTCAAAACCAAAGAGCCCCAAAATTTAACCCTTTTAAAACAACAAATAGCTAGCTTGCTCAAGAACCCAGGTAATGATTATTTTTGCTTGCTGCAGGAACGTCTGCTAGAAGCCGTTAATATTTATCAGGGTCAAAAGCATCAGTTTGATTATGATTCTCATATCATTAGATCTTACTCTCGCCCTTACGGTATGTTGTTTCATGGTCTGATGTTATATTGGCTGGATGCCATTTCAGTTGCGACTGATTATGATAAGAAATTTATAGTTAATTTACAGAACTATTGCATCAAGGCCGATCAGGTCGGAGCGGTATTTTATGCAGCGGTGAGTGCGACTTTATTACAAAAGATAGGTTCAAAAGATAAACAGATTAGCCTTATTGCAACAAAGTATGAAAACTCAGCCTTTATTCATCTTGTAGATTTATTACCAAAAGTGGCAAAATGGGAAAGAGCTTTAGCGGCGTTAAGCCAGATTAGTACGCCAGGTGATAGAGCTGATAGTATAAATACGGCAGCAAACACTAAATCACGTATGGCCTGGATATTAACACTGAATGGTAATTATGCAACGATAGAGCCTCGTGAGCAAAAAATAGGCAAATCAGGCCGCTGGACCAAAGGTCGTGTTGTGGCTTTAAAAAGATTAGTTTATGAGCGCGGAAATTTTGATTATTTGACGGATCAGGATAATCTTATTTGTAACCAGGTTGAAGTGGAGCATGAATCAAATTACTATGGTTATGGACGCACAGAGCATTATTCTTTGGAGGGAAATGCGCTGATCGCATTAATAGGACATCCACATGTGTATTGGTCGAGTGCTGAAAAATATGATACACCTATCACAATCAGTAAAGCAGAGCCTCAATTACTGGTGACCAGCAAAGCGAAAAGTATAGTCATTTCCCTGTATCCAGAGATCAATGAGCAAATTATCATTGCTGAAAGAAAAACGGATAATGAATTACAGGTCTATCAAATTAGTGCCCAGCACCGTCAGGTCGCTGAAATTTTAGGCAAGAAAGGCTTAACTGTCCCACAGAAAGCCAAGCAGCAAGTGATAGATTCAATTACTGCCATTGCGTCTACATTAACAGTGCAGTCTGATATTGGTATCGGAGAGCTTGCACTGAATATTGAAACTATAGATGCAGATGCTCGATTACATGTACATCTTCAGCCTGTGGGTGAAGGTTTGCAGGTTGAGGTTTTTATTCAGCCATTTTCTGATGCAGGCCCTATTTTTAAACCTGCAACGGGTGGTAGTACGGTATTAGCTGAAATCGATGGTAAACAGGTACAAACCACGCGTGATTTTAACATCGAAAAAAAATACTTGTCTAGGTTACTCAAACAATGTCCCGAGCTATATCAAACGAATGATCAAAAATGGGTTCTGGATGACCCCGAAATGGCTCTGGAAGCATTACTCCAATTACAGGAAATAAAAGATATCATCGTGATGGAATGGCCTAAGGGACAAAAAATTAAAGTCAGTCGCGAAGCTGGGTTAAAACAGGCTCATTTCTCGGTGCGTAAGGAAAAAGACTGGTTTAGTGTGGAAGGTGAAGTAAAAATAGATGATGAGCAAGTTTATGATATGCAACGTTTAATCAATTTATTACAGGCGAGTTCCGGGCGGTTTTTAAAGCTTGAAGATGGGCAATTTATTACACTGACCAGTGAATTGCGCCAGCGCTTAGATGATGTCGCAGGGTTAGGTGAACAAAAAGGCAATAAATTGCACTTTCATGGCTTAGCCGCACCTGCCTTAAATGAAGCACTGGAAGGTATGGATGTTAAAGCGGGTAAGCAATGGAAAGATCAGCTGAAAAAACTGGCATCCATGGCCGATTTGGAGCCTGAGCTTCCTTCTACTTTACAGGGAGAGCTGCGTGATTATCAATTAGAAGGTTACCAATGGATGGCTCGTTTAGCGCACTGGGGTGCGGGTGCCTGTTTAGCGGATGATATGGGCTTAGGGAAAACAATACAGGCACTGTGTCTGATTTTATCGCGTGCTACCCAAGGGCCGACATTAATTTTAGCACCGACTTCAGTGTGTATGAACTGGCTAGACGAGGCGCAACATTTCGCCCCGACACTCAAGGTACAACAATTTGGCACAGGCAATCGCAAGCAAATTATTGCCGATGCAGCTGAGTTTGATGTCATCGTTTGTAGCTATGGCTTACTGCAAACGGAAGCAGAGTTACTGATAGACAAGCGGTGGAATACTATCGTCGCTGATGAAGCGCAGGCGATAAAAAATGCTTTAACTAAACGCTCTAAAGCTGCCATGGCATTGCAAGGTGAGTTTAAGTTAATCACCACAGGGACACCTATAGAAAACCACCTAGGAGAATTGTGGAATTTATTTAATTTTATTAATCCGGGTTTGCTCGGTTCACTGAAAAAATTTAATGAACGCTATGCACAGGCAATAGAAAATAATAAAGACCATAGTGCGCAATTGCGCTTAAAGAAATTACTTCGGCCTTTTATTTTGCGCCGACTTAAAAATGATGTACTGAAAGAATTACCTGCTAAAACAGAAATTACTATCCATGTTGAGCTCAGTCAGGAAGAGCGTATTTTTTATGAAGCGATGCGCCGTAATGCTGTACTCACTATGCAGGCAGCACAAGACGAAGGCCAGCAAGCCGGACAACAGCACCTTAAAGTGTTAGCGGAAATTATGAAGCTACGCCGGACTTGCTGTCATCCTAAACTGGTGATGGAAGACAGCCCTATTGGTAGTGCCAAATTACAAGCTTTTGAAGAATTAGTCGATGAGTTGATTTCTAACCGACATAAGGCCTTAGTATTTAGTCAGTTTGTAGGGCATTTATCAATTATTAAAGAATTACTGGATAAAAAAGGCATTCATTATCAATATCTGGACGGCAGTACGCCGATTGCAAAACGTAAAATAGCTGTCAATGCCTTTCAGGCGGGTGAAGGTGATGTGTTTCTTATTAGCTTAAAGGCGGGGGGCTCTGGGCTTAATTTAACCGCTGCTGATTATGTTATTCATATGGATCCCTGGTGGAATCCTGCCGTTGAAGATCAGGCCTCGGATAGAGCGCATCGTATGGGACAGAAACGTCCGGTGACTATTTATCGTCTGGTAGCTAAAGACACGATAGAAGACAAGATCGTTGAATTACATGCCCATAAACGTGATCTGGCCAGTAGTTTATTAGAAGGCGGTGAGGTCAGTGGTAAGATGTCAGTCAATGAAATGATGTCTTTGATACGTGAAGCGGATGATGATTAGTGCTGTCGGGGTAGGGTGTTAAATCTGTAATTACTCAGGCTATTGTTTTCTGGGCTGTAGGGATATTTGTGGCATAAAAAGTAGCTAAGGAATGTGACAATATAACGTGAGTTTAACCTTGATGGTGGGCAAAAAAAACTGCCCACCCTACTTGTTATGGAATGGGAATTGAATAAGTTGTGCAATTATGACGCAGT
>CAZLLL010000011.1:0-18597 GCA_964560255.1 uncultured Methylomonas sp. | reverse complement strand
TAGACCTCGCTGGATATCATTCAAGTATTTGATTTAACTAAATTTATTTCATCACACCAAAGGGAAAAGAACCAGTTATTTAACACAACTGCTCGCTATCGCCGTGAAATCGGTCAACGTGTGTATAAAATTGATCCTTGGTTATTAACGGGGTCTGATACTGATTCATTGAATCCTCTGGATATTTTAGAATTACCTGGTGTAGATAAGGAAGAAGAGGCCAATGTGTTGGCAAAACTTTTGGCTGGTTCTGCTCATAATTCACGTGATGCCTTTTGGGAAAATACTTCATTAGCGTTAAATGCGGGGTTAATTGCTTACCTATCAAGTTGTGCTGGGGAAAATGGACGTAGATTAAGTCGGGGGCGAGAAATGTTAGCGGGGGATTTTCAATTCATGCTAGCAAATTTACTTGATCTAGGCGAACTGGATTGTCGCCTTGCCAGTGAAGAATTTGCCATTTTTCTAGCACATCCAGAGCGTGAAACCAGACCTTGTGTGCAATCATCAGCTTCACAGCATTTCCGTTTGTTTGGTACGGATGCTATTAAACGAACAATGGATACTTCGACTATCCCTTTACAAGACATTGTTGATGCAGAACCGATAACCATCTATTTAATTATTCCGCCTCATAAATTAGATTCCCATGGGTCAATTTTACGTTTGTGGTTAGGGGTATTTCTTCAGGCTTTAAGCCGTCGTCAATCAATGGGTGATAAGACTACTTTGTTTCTTGTGGATGAAGCAGCTTCACTGGGTGCAATGGAGCCTTTAAAACGTGCAATAACTTTATTACGGGGCTATGGCGTACAGGTCTGGATTTTTTGGCAAGATGTCTCTCAGATTAAGGCACTTTATCCTGATGACTGGAAGACCCTTATTAATAATACGGCAGTATTGCAGTTACTGGAGCCTCGTAATAACCGTATGGCTCAGGAATATGCTGATCTGATTGGCGGTATTCACCCTGATGAGCTGCTAAGTATGGCACCTGAACATCAGTTATTACATATTGATATCAATAGAAAACCAGTTATTTGTAGGCGACTTGATTATTTAACTGATAGCCAATTTTCAGGTCGATTTGATTCTAACCCACTATTTACAAATAATTCATTAATAAAAACAGATGGAGAAGGTTATGCACAATCAAGATAAACTCAGTATTCAAGAAACATTAAAAGATAAAGCTAAAGACTGGGAAATAATGGTTATTTGCTTGAAGCTGCAAGCCTTTGGCAATCTTTTCTGCCCACCGAGGTTCAACTTGATGGTGGGCAAAAAAAAACTGCCCACCCTACTTATTTTGCAAAGGAGTTGTCCCGTATTAAGGGAGATGGAAACAAATAATCATCCAATATTACGAGTCTTTTTGTCCGTCTTCTGCGTTGTAGCAACAGTTACGTAGCCAGCTATGCGCCTGTTACTACGCCTTGAATACGAACAAAAATCCTGCCCAATATTGGACGATTATTTATTTCCAGCTCCCTAAGCTGGTAGCCGTTTGTTACTATCATTAGAAGATGCAGCTAAAGAAGCTGAGGAAAAAGGCTTAACGGAAGAAGAACTGCAAGAATTGTTAATTGATGAAAGTTACGTTTGTAATTAATAATAGATGAAACTATACAAGAAAAAACTACTGATTCATTGGTAAAAATAATTTCAAAGACTGAGTATTAAAAGGGATAAAACCAAACGTTTGATAAAACTCAGCTACCGATGTATTTAAAGCTTCAACGACAATAGCATAGACAGCTAACACCTCACTGGCCTGTTCAACACGCTGAACGGCATCCGCCAATAAAATACTCCCTAAATGTTGACCTTGGTATTGTTTATCAACAGCCAGTCGTCCCAACAAGGCAACTGGAACTGGGTATTGTGGTAAACGGCTTTTTTGCTTTGGGGGTAAATCATCAACGCTTATGCTACCTGCACTCAAGGTATAGTAACCCACAATCGTTTTTTCTGAATCAATGGGCGTTGCAATAAATACCCTATTAATGCGATGCTTTATGTTTTGACGGGCGTACCGCTGTAAATATGAGTTCAGGCTGAGCTCGCCACAATCAAAGGCTTTACGCAAATGTCCTGTATTTAGCGCGGCAATAGTGAGTTGCATCATTAACGAATCACTGTTTTTTTATGTAACGCTATTGCATCATTCAGTTTTGTATTTTTGGCAGGAGGATTTTCTAAGGCATCTAAAAAAAGCTCCCAATCGTTATTAGAAAGTGTTAACTGCTCATGTTCACTAATAATGGTTTCAGCAGCAGCCAATGATTGAGAAAGCACAAATTCAGATAATTTTTTATGACTATAACTAGCTGCCTTTTCAAGCTTCTGCTTTGAAAGAGTATCAAGACGAATGTGCATGCGTTCTTGTTTGATAGTTTCTGTTGTAGGCATAACGGTCTCCAGTTGCTTTAGTTAATTGTACGCCATTTGTGCGGTTTTATGCATTATTGACTGACTTTGTGTAACATCAGTGAATAAAAAGACAATTCACCCAGGTTTTTGCTTTTTCTTGTGGTATATCCATGTATGTTTAAAATAAGTTTCTTCATGTTATCACTGCATTTCAGTGAGTCCTTTAGCTATCGCGAGTCTGACTATCCGATAGCCAGTTCCTGTGGGAACTGCTACAGACATTATTCTATTCAAAGACAACTTTCTTATCGTAATACCTTTAACAACTAGGTTAATAGTGTATTGCCGGCATCCTTCATTTATCGGTTTACACTTTGGCAGGAGTGCAATAGCTTTAGCTATTGCTGTGTACTGAAAAAGCTAAAGCTTTTTTACTCCTGCACTGATTCATACTTTAAAAGTGTAAACTACCTTTAGGGGCAAATGAAAGATGCCGTATTGCCGTTTATTTTTTACGGACAAAATGCACAGCTTTGAACGAAAATTAAGAGTATTCAATTTTACCAAACCTACCGAGAAAACTTTTTCCCCATCGGGTAATCAGTGTTTTTTCCGGTTTTTTTATTTACAAAGGAGAAAGATCATGACTACAAATTCAACAGAAAATAATCAAACAAAATATTATGACTGACATACGCGAGGCGTAGGCTATGTTAATCGAGTACGTGAAGTACCCGTTAAGCGTGGCGAATCATTTTGGGCATGTAATATCTCTGCTCTTCACGGTGCAGTCGATGCAGTTGAGTATACTCATTTTGATTGTCGTGCCAGTGGTTCAGAAGCTGCAAAAATCATTAGTAAATTTAAATAAGATACGGTTTATATGACGGGCTAAAGCCCGCCCTACAGCTTGGCTTATTTAATACGCAACCAAATGCCATTGAATAGTAATAACAATAATATTCCCGCCAAAACGCTGGGCATTAGCCCAAAATAGCGCTGATAAAAAGTAACTTTAGGGTCAAGTAAATAAGGGACTGTATATAAGCCCGTCCATTCCTGATACATAGGTGATTGCTGTAATATTTTTCCCGATGCCAGCACGACTGTTGAAATACCTGTATTGGTAACACGCACTAATGGCCTGCGTATTTCTACTGCTCTGGCCAGCGTCATCATCATATGTTGATAAGGTTCCTGCCAGGTGCCATACCAGGAATCATTGGTGACGTTGACAATAAATTGAGCACCTAAATCAGCAAGTGACTTGGAAAAAGAAGGATACAAGCTTTCATAACAAATTTGCGCACCTATTTTATAATCCTTTAAAGCTAATAATTCTGAAGGGCCATTGCCTCGTCCAAAATGTCCCACCATCGGCAACCATTCCCGAAAGACAGGAAAGGTCTCCTCTCCAGGTATATACTCGCCAAAGGCTAATAATATAGATTTACTATAATACGGCGACTGAACCTGTCCTTGCTTATCTATAACAAACAATGAGTTTGTTGTTAGTTTGGTCTTGGGATCTTGTCCATAGGCACCCGTTATCAATGCGACCTGGCGCTGTTCAACATAGTCTAGAAGTTTCTGGGAAAAATACATATGCTGATATTCCTTATTTAATAAAGCTGGAAAAGCAGTTTCTGACCATATCATAAAATCAATATCAACACCTGCATTTTCTTGCAAACCTTTATCGCTTACAGCTTGATATTTATGTAATATTTTAGCGTAAAATCCGCGCCCAAATTCAACGGCCATTTTTTCGGCATTGCCAATATTTGCCTGGACTAATAGCGTATTAAACGAGGCATCTGGCTTAGGTAAAAAGGCTTTAGTACTTAGGCCAAAGGCATTCAATATGGCAAATACCATGAGGGTACGCACTAGCACTGTACGCCCTTTTTTCTCACGTCGTTGCTGCCATGCAAAATAAAGTGGCACATTAGCGAGTATTGTTAACATGCTAAGCCCACTAAAGCCGATATATTCTGCTATGTGATAAACAGGAGCCTTAACCCAATACCAGGAATAGCCAAAGTTCCATTTGAATAACATGGGAATTGCCCACTGGGATAAGGCTGTTAATAAGCCCATTATCAAAATAGATTGCCAGCCTGAATACAGTTTCTTTTTATACCCTATAAACCATAAAGCACCAGCAACAGCAACAAAAAGATGGGCAAGCAAAGCAAACAGTAGCATACCGATACTAGCAACAATCCAGGGAACATGGGCAAATTCATGTAAAAGATAAGTCACCCAGTTAAATCCGATCAGGGTAAAAACAAGGCTACTAAGAACGCTACCTAGTATGACGTTTTTCAGATGCGTTTGCTGCTCCCAGAATATCCATAGCGGAATAAATCCAAAAACAGAAGCCCAGGGTGGAAAAGGAATATAGCTGGTACCAATAAAGATACCTGATAAGACTGGCAGTAGCCATGGGTTAGTTAGGCGTGTTCTCATTATTTAGATAGCTGATAGTGGGCGGGACTTTTCAGTATTACTTTTGGGTTTTGGTAAAACAAATATATGAGCTATATCCTGTAAAAGTTAATGACTTGTATTTTTAGGCTACCAACTTAAGGGAGATGGAAACAAATAATCATCCAATATTGCGAGTCTTTTTGTCCGTCTTCTGCGTTGTAGCAACCGTTACGTAGCCAGCTATGTGCCTGTTACTACGCCTTGAATACGAACAAAAATCCTGCCCAATATTGGACGATTATTTATTTCCAGCTCCCTAATACGGGACAACTCCTTTGCAAAATAAGTAAGACGGGACAAGCTGGTAGCCTAGATATTGAAGGTTTTTTTTGTTTTGGAATGAGCACAGAATAGTAACCGTTCTGACCCAAAACGTATAATTCCTTTCGTAGGATCTGCTCTAGCCACGATATCAGGGTGCTCAATTCTGTTATGCTCATTAGGTAACTTGCAAATATTGATTCTCATGATCTGAGGCTATGAAAGCATTGATAAAAAGGGGGCAAAAATATGTTTTTACTCCTCATTTAATTTAGACAATTTTTGCTCCACCTCAGTCAACCGTTTAAGAATATTTCTTACTTGCCCTAATAAAGCAGGTAATTTAGGAAGACTTGCCATTTCACGCATGACTTGCTTAATCGGCCGGTTGGGGAGCCCCCAAACCACCTGATTGGCTTGCACATCTTTTGAGATACCCGTTCTTGCAGCCGCCGTTGAATCATCACCCATCGTGATATGATCAGCAATACCGACCTGTCCTGCCAGGGTGACACGCTTGCCTAAGGTAACACTACCTGATAAGCCGACATGAGACACAATAATACAATGTTCGCCTATATTATTGTTATGTGCAATTTGCACCAGATTGTCTATTTTAGTCCCTTTGCCAATACGGGTCATGCCAAAGGTCGCTCTATCAACGCAGACATTGCAGCCTATTTCAACATTATCTTCAATGATCACGCCACCAAGCTGAGGTATTTTTTTCTGTTGCTGACCATCCCAAAAATAGCCAAAGCCTTCTCCACCAATGACAGTACCGGCATGGATAATAACATTATGGCCTAAGGTGACTTTAGATAAAATGGACACATTCGAACCTATTTTACAGTGCTCGCCTATGCTGACATCATGAGCAATATGCGTGTTTGAGTCAATAGAAGTATTGGCACCGATGGTGACATTTTCTTCAATATTCACCTGTGCAGCAATAGCAATATTAGCACCGAGTGTCACATTTTTTTCAGCGATAACCGCTGATAAGTGAATTCCGGTAAAATGAACCTGAGTATCGTCAAACATCATCATAATGCTGATAAAAGTCTCTTTCGGCTTATCAACAATTAATACATTTTTGCCTTTTAATTCAGGAAAACTTTTAGGAACGATGATGACTGAGGCTTGACTATTCAGGGCTGCTGCTAAATATTTATCATTTTCTGCAAATGAAATGTCACCTTGCACCGCTAAGTCCAGAGAATTTACGGTACTGACAACAGCATTGGCATCACCCGCTAACTCACCGCCGGTAATCTGTTGAATATTTATTAAGCGCATTTGCATGATTAGTTTTCTTGGATAAGTTAAGACAGCTCAGAGTCTTACACAGGCATTAATTGTAAGTATAGTATCAAGCTGACAAGGTTGTGAGTGAGGCACGAACCCAACAAAATATATTTCAAAACCATCAATGTTGGGGTGTGTGCTTCACAATCTAATGAGAGCCACGTATCAAAACAGGTAGAATGAGCCTTTAGCCTTAAGAACGCGCACGAAATAACTTGAGCAACTGACTTGTTTTTTTGTCTGTCTTCGGTGCTGCACAAACAGTTACGTAGCCGCTATGCGTCCTGTCGGCTACAAACTTAAGGCGGGACATACTTAATATTTGTAGACTATTCATTTAAAGGCGTAGGTTGTGGGTGAGGTACGAACCCCAACAAAATATCACAACTAAAGTGTTGGGGTTCGTACCTCACCCCAACCTACGCAGCTTATCTCAATTTATTGTCTTTAAGAAGGGTGCTAACTTTAAATGGAATAGGTTTTCAATAATATAAATTTGTCCCGTCTTAAGTGGGTAGCCGTCGTGTCTACTAATGAAAGACAAACAAAAATCACAATACGGATAGTTTATTTATTGCGAGTACCTTACGCCAGACTCTTTTTAAAAGCATCCACCAGCTCTAAAGCCTGTTGCTTATAACCTTTTCTATTCGCGTCATCCAGATTCATCCAGCGCAAACGATTGGCGTTTGCAACAACAGTGACTGACGACATTGCCATAGCGGCTCCCGCAATCATGGGGCTTAATAAAATACCAAACACTGGGTATAACAGACCTGCCGCAATAGGAATACTCAGCGTGTTATAAATAAACGCACCAAACAAGTTTTGTTGAATATTAGCGACCGTCGCTTTGGATAACAACATAGCTTCCGGTACCTTTAATAAAGAACCCTGCAATATCACAATATCTGCACTTTCTATCGCAACATCAGTCCCTGTACCAATCGCTATCCCTACATCTGCTTGTGCTAAAGCAGGGGCATCGTTAATACCGTCCCCCACCATACCAACAGTCTGTCCAATCTGTTGTAAATCTTTTACAATCGCAGCTTTTTCTTCTGGTAATACTTGAGCGCGAACTTCGCTAATACCTGCCTGTTTAGCAATAGCTGCTGCAGTCACCGCATTATCACCTGTTACCATAATAATCTTCACGCCTTGCTGCTGAAGTTTTTTAATCGCCTTAACCGAATCCGGCTTAATTGGGTCTGCTACCGAGATAATTCCAGCCACTTGCTTATCTACCGCTAGAAACATTGGCGTTTGACCTTGCTTTGCAAGCGCCAGCATTTTTTCATCAAACGCCTCAAAACTAACCCCTTCTTCCTGCATCAGTGCTGCATTACCAAATAACACGGCCTGCTCTTTTATCATTGCCGATACGCCATGTCCTGCAACTGCCTTAAATTTTTTCGCACGCGTTAATTTTAAGGATTTTTCTGTTGCGGCACTCATAATAGCAGATGCTAAAGGATGCTCTGAACCTTTTTCAATACTGGCAGCAAGCTGTAAAACTTCATCTGCAGAATAATCGGCGACAGCTTCAATAGTGGAAACTGTTGGCTTTCCTTCGGTGACTGTTCCGGTTTTATCCAATACTAAGACACTGATGTTGCCAGCAACCTGCAGACCATCACCATTGCGAATTAAAATCCCGGATTGTGCTGAACGTCCTACTGAAACCATAACAGAAATAGGCGTTGCCAAACCTAAAGCACAAGGGCAGGCGATGACTAATACTGTCATTGCAGTGACAAATGCATAGCCTAACGCTGGCTCTGGGCCCCAGATATACCAGATAATAAAAGTCAGCACAGAAATAAATACCACAACGGGCACAAATATACTGGCTATTTTATCTGCTAATTTGGCTAACTCAGGCTTGCTTCCTTGCGCCTGACGTACACTCTTAATAATTTGAGCTAATGCAGTATCACGGCCAATTCGCGTTGCCTTGTATAAAAAGCTTCCTTGCTGGTTCATTGTACCTGCGGCAACACTTGAGCCAGCTAATTTTTCTACGGGTAAAGGCTCTCCTGTTAACATGGATTCATCTACCGTGGAATGCCCTTCCAGTAGTTCGCCATCGACAGCAATTTTTTCACCTGGACGAACTCTTAAAGTTTCATCTAAACCAACCTCTTCAATAGCAATATCAAGTTCTTCCCCATTACGAACGACTCTTGCTGTGCGCGGTTGCAAACCAATCAAGGCGCGAATAGCACTTGATGTCTTGCCTCGCGCTTTAGTTTCTAGTGCGGCTCCGAAATTGATAAAAGCAAGAATAATGATTGATGCTTCAAAATAGGCGTGTGCAGAAAGAGACGGCAAATATTCGGAATAATCAATGACGACACAGGAATATAGCCAGGCAGAGCCTGTACCCAAAGCGATAAGCGTGTCCATATTTGCTTGTTTGACAAGTAATGACTTCCACGCACCAATATAAAAGTGCCCACCTGAATAGATCATAATGGCAAGTGTCAGCAAAGCCACTTCAGGCCAAAACCAGTTTCCGGTTTCTGAACCTATATCAGGTACTCCGCCAAAATGTCCAACAACCATCAAAGGTATACCAAAAATAGCTGCCACAGTGGCTTTTCGTATTAATTGCTTATAACGCGCCATTTCCTGCTCTTCCTGTTCAGTAGGGTCTTCAAACCCTTCCATGACAGCACCGTCATAGCCCGATTTTTTAAGCGACTGTTTTAATAAATCAGTATCAACACGACCTTTTACCATGGCTGAATGGTCAGCAAAATTTACCACGACAGAAGTGACACCTGTCACGGCCTTTAATGCCGTTTCAACAGCATCTACACATCCAGCGCAGCTCATACCCAAAATAGATAAGCGAACCTCAGGTTCACCACTATCTGAATTTTGCGGTTTGTTTTCTTCACTCATAGCATTTCTCTCAATTCGATTAGGGAGCTGGAAATAAATAATCGTCCAATATTGGGCAGGATTTTTGTTCGTATTCAAGGCGTAGTAACCGGCGCATAGCAAGCTACGTAACGGTTACTACAACGCAGAAGACGGACAAAAAGACCAGCAATATTGGATGATTATTTGTTTCCATCTCCCTAATATAGGATCGTTAGTCTTCGACGCTAAAACCCATACCCTCTATTACTTCAATGATATCATCTTCTTCCAGAACGGCTGCATCAAATTCTACGGCGACTGAATTTTCAGTATGACGAGCTTCCACAGAAATAATACCTTGCTTGCCTGTCAGTGCTTGTTTGATTTTGTTTTCACAGCCACCACATTTCATTCCTGTTACCGTTAATTCAACTTTTGTGGTCATTATTCGACTCCAATTATAAATATGTAAAGAGTTAGTTTTACTCTATATCATACTCGACTAATAAACTTTAATCATAAAATAAATTGATTATAAACCCCGTTCTGGTTAATAATTTACTTACACTTTGATAATTCATATACTATATATTAATATGATCACTAAATACGCACTTATTTTTTTAATCTTTTTTAGTAGTACAGCCCTTAAAGCGACAGAACTCACTAACCTGACAGCAACAGATGTCAATCATAAGCTAATAACACAAACGGCTTTAGTTATTGATATACGTACGCCACAAGAATGGAAAAACACAGGTATTATTCCCGGTAGTCACCCCGTTAAATTTTTTGATAACAAGGGTAAGTATGATGTACAGCAATGGCTTGCAACAGTTCAGAAATTGAAAACATCACCAGATCAGGAAATAATATTAGTGTGTCACTCAGGCGGTCGTAGCGGAAAAGTTGGCAGTCTATTAACCCAAAAACTCAATATGCCCAATGTATCACATCTGAGCAGTGGCATATCTTCATGGATAAAAGAAAAGCGTCCTACAGATAAAACATGCACTGCTACTCAAACTTGCTAATATCATGTCTTTTAAAACAATAACCTATCAAACCATTGGCCTTGCAGGTATAGCGCAAGCAACTTATTTAGTTAATCAACTAGCCACAACGGGCAAGGCTGACAAAGTTGCCATGCAGTCCAGCCTGAATAGTTTGATTATTCTTGATTCGGATGCTCCCTTAGATATCTATGGAGGTCTGGAGGGAGTGAGAATAGGTTTAGAACAGTTAAACAGTCAGCTCAGTACCCAAAAAATCAATAACCCTGATCAAGCTCGATATGCCGCTTCCCTGGTGTTTTTACAAAGTAAATTTGCTGAACTGCCTGAAATGCAGACTAAAGTACATAATAAACTTCTCATAGCACAAAAACAAAGCGAACACTTTGGTATTTATCATGAAAATGTAATCGCTAATTTAGCGGATATTTATCATACAACAATTAGCACTATTCATCCGCGTATTATGGTTAATGGCGACCAGTCATTTTTGTCCTCCCCTGATATAATCAATAAAATTAGAGCATTATTACTCGCTGGCATCCGTTCTGCCATGTTATGGAAGCAATG
Organism: uncultured Methylomonas sp.; assembly: GCA_964560255.1. Lineage (GTDB taxonomy): Bacteria > Pseudomonadota > Gammaproteobacteria > Methylococcales > Methylomonadaceae > Methyloprofundus. Next base: position 7,708 of record CAZLLL010000011.1, on the reverse strand, counting down.
TGGTGGTAGCCGCTGGCGATTCCTTTTTTATAGACGAAAAATTCAGGTAGAAGCAGAGTTTCTTTTATCGAAACTAGAATAAACGTAACCGTTCAGATCCTCCTTTGTAAAAGAGGAGTTTAGGGGGCTTATTTCTAATAAAACCTCTCCTAACCCCTCCTTGATAACGAGGGGGACTGAACGGTTACAATAAAACAGGTCTTTTTATTTCGCAGCTGAAGCCGCTGCTACTCTTAGGGAGCTGGAAATAAATAATCGTCCAATATTGGGCAGGATTTTTGTTCGTATTCAAGGCGTAGTAACAGGCGCATAGCTGGCTACGTAACGGTTGCTACAACGCAGAAGACGGACAAAAAGACTCGCAATATTGGATGATGTGTGTTTCCATCTCCCTTATTCCAATATCTTAACGTTTTCGAGCAGACTTTTCATTTTCTCTAAGCCCAGATTTCGAGCAAGTTGCACGTTTCTCTCTGGAATATCTTCTGGATCTTTATAACTTGCTAAAGCCTGTTCTAAACTCTGCTCGCGAATAAGATGTAACACAGGATAAGGTGAGCGATTAGTGTAGTTCGCAGGGTCATTTTCATCACTCTCAGCAAAACAATAATCGGGGTGAAAGCTGGCTAATTGATACACGCCTTCATAGCCCTGCTCAATCATTAAGTCATTGGCGATTTCGACAACATCCAGAAAATCATCAAAATGTTGTAGAGCATTTTCATAGATAAGCAGTGTTGTCTCAAGCTTACTCTGCGTATCTAGCCTTTCAACTTCTGTGATTAAATCTTCCAGACAACAGTCTAATGACTGCGCATCACTGACTTGAAAGTGGATTTTATCTTGCTCAAATACAGCCCTGGCAAAAGGACAAAAATTTAATCCGATAACGACTCTCTCTACCCAGAGCTTTGTTTGTGCAATGATTTTTTTACGTTTATCTAGCATCAATTCTGCTTATAATTTAATTTCCAGATCGTCTTCTAACAATTCCAGTTCCTCTTCATCAAACGAATCATCCAGTTCCGGTAATAACAAGTCCTCCGCCGTATGTTCACCTTCAGTAATCTGGTAATCACGCCATTGTATATAGGACGCGCGCATGAAGGTATAGGGATCAAGAGCTGCTTCATCAATAAATTGTAAGGACTGTTCAACATTAGACCGAGTATTTAACAGATCCAGTACCTGTATCGGCCAGATCAAATAACTAACTGGGCTGGATGCTGCATCAGCCAGTTGCCCAGGAATACCGCGATAAGATGAAGGCCCTAAGAAAGGTAAAACCAGATATTCTCCACGAGGAACACCCCAAACTGCTAGAGTCTGGGCAAAATCTTCTTCGTGATATTCAATTTCTGCATAGCTGGTGACATCAATTAAGCCACCAAAACCCAGCAATGTATTGATCACAAAACGCTCAAAATCTTCACCAGCAGACTTTGCTTTGCCTTGTAAAACGTCATTAATCACTGTTCGAGGCTCTTTTAAATTAGAAAAAAAGTGTGCGACTGATGTGCGCAACAAATCAGGCAAAACAAATTGATATGCTGTTGTCAGTGGTGAAGAGATATAAGTATCTAGCTCATCATTAAAGCGGTACATACTTCGATTAAAACCCTCATGCGGATCATCCGCATTAAGCACCTTATTCTGGCCTGTACTAGCGCAAGCTGCAAGTAAAATAAGTCCAAAAATAACAATAAACCGAGAAAGTAAGCGCATAAGTACCTGAGCATCATTAATTTAACTAAATTTTTGCACATAGAATTTAATTATTTCCAATAAAAAACGCTATTTTTTGTAAAATAATATTGGCTATCAACTTAAGACGGGACAAGCCATCATTTGTAGGGTGGGCAATCTTTTCTGCCCACCGAGGTTCAACTTGATGGTGGGCAAAAAAACTGCCCACCCTACTTATTTTGTAAAGGAGTTGTTCCGTATTAAGTTGGTAGCCCCTTTTAGGATCGATGCCCTATGGGGCATCCTTCATATACCCCTGAAAGTAGTTTACACTTTTGAATATCTATTAAAAATGAAAGGCAAGGTGTAGGGTGCGTTCTACGCACCATTCGTGTCACAAAAGCTTCCATGCCGGCTAATGGTGCATAAAATGCACCCTACATAAAATATCCTCATAACAAAAGTGTAAACCGGAAAATGAAGGATGCCGACTATGGCAGGCGATAATTTAAGCAATGATGTATAAAATTAAATTATGATCATAACGGCGACACTGCTTAATTTATCCGTATCGGTTAAGGTTAAAAGTACGCACAGCGAGAAAAGTTTACTGTAATTCCCTGCTAATTTCAGATAGGTGCAAGCCGACAGCATTTTCTCTAAACAGAAACATTGTTTCCACCTTTGCTGTTAAATATATTTCGCTATTTTCTGGCGGTATACTGCCGCTGGTTTGTACCCAGACAGAGCCGCTCTCATCCGTTAGCTGATACAGTGTTATAAACGGTGTTTTAGTGACTTCACTGGTCACGCCTTTAACCAGCACCTCTTTACCTGAATAGTTTGTGGGTGTTTGTAATATTTTATGAATACTTAAATACTTATTATCGACCGTTTTAATTTCCAGACTATAACTTGTATCACAAGAAATTAATATACTGCTTAACATTAGTATTATAAATTGTTGCATTTTTATTCTCCTTATCCTATTTTTTGTAAAGCAATATTTAAACTATTCAGTGTCAGATAGGTTTGTTCCTCATAGTGTTTAATTAAATGATTAATATTATTGGTGGTCTGGTTCATGGCATTATCAATACCCCCTTTAAACCTGGTCTCCATTTCATAACGGTATTGCTCCAGAGTAATTTCATTATTTTTATACTTCTTTCTATAGCGTTGATCAACCTTTAAATAGCGTGTGTGTAATCGGTCTAGATTGACATTTAAAATATCAATAAGGTCATTAATGGTTTGTGCCGAGAGTGAGGAAATCTTTTTTTGAATTTCTCTTATTTTTTCTGTATAGCTGTTATACGTCTCTTGTTTTTCATAGGTAAAACTAATCTCAAAAGCATAGTCAATACGTATGTTCTGCATCACAATTAATTTTTTCTGAGTGTCTATTAATTGTTTTTTTAATGCTTTTGATTTAACCAGGTCATAATCCATTTTAGACAAATGGCTGAGTATGTTTTCTTTTAATTCCATAAACCGTAATGGATCTCTTTCTGCTTCGGTTCTAAATAATTTAATATTTTCCGGTTTTGTTTCACTCATTTCACGATGACTCATATTAACTCCTTCATTTTTTAATAAAATTCTTAGTTAATATAAATGTATTTAGTTGATGAAGACAGCCTAACAAATATGTTTGATATTTTTAATAATGAATTATTTATTACAATACCTTCGCCAATTTTGATTTGTGCCAAAAACATCAACCCACAACCCATACAAATCAATCGCTTACATATTGATAAATTTGATAAAACGAGCATATTTTTACTTTGGCTAAGGTATTGTTATTACAATACCTTAGCCAATTTGGTTTTTAGACCTTATTTTTCTAAAATGATTTTTTTTCACTCTAATAAAACCAATAGGTTATAATTTTAAAAAACATTATTTCAACTTAGTCTATACGTTTGGCGAAGGTATTATTATAGACAGAATAGATACTCTGATTTTGCTAGTGGGTAAAATGGAGAGTAATTCGTTGCTCAATAGAATATGAAGCTATATATTTAAGGTAGGGCTGCAGAGCAAGAGAATATGAGGCAAGAGACGGTAATTTTGTTATGAATAACATGAAGGTTTTTGCGAGGCGGGGTATTTACCCCGTTTCAAATGATTAAGGTTCGAACGCAACAAGGAATGCTGCGTAATATCACAGCAATTCTAAATATGGGAATTCTTTATAATCAATTGGTTATAACGTTGACTTTAGATATATTTTATGCATCAAGGTAATTTTTGATAGTTTTTAGACTAAATCGGCAATTGATGCGAAAAAAATCTTAAAAAATATTTTACAATATGCCTGTAATCTATTGAAATTTAAGAAGCGACCCCAATTTAGAGTTGCTGCTAATATCAGGACTGATAAAGGGTATGGACGGGGTAAAAAAACATCCAGCATTTAGTTCAGAAGCGCCAAAAGATGTCTTAATTCCCTATAAAGCGGGGCACCGGTCAAACTGTTGGCAAGCTCGCAACGAATATGTTGTCACCTGTCTTAATCCCCTATAAAGCGGGGCACCGGTCAAACATAGCAAAATTTCTGTGGTGGTTATTTAAAACCGCATGTCTTAATCCCCTATAAAGCGGGGCACCGGTCAAACCTTAGCCCCTTAAAATATCTTTTATTATCATAAGGATATGTAAGGGTTTTAGGAGACCGATTTTGGACTTTTGAGTTAGCGAAAAAATCACGCAAATCACCATATCTTGACCGTTAATTCCTACCGCGCTGCCCAGTTTAATTTCTGCCCCAAAAAAACAACCTTCGGACTACTTTTCACCACTTGCGTCTTTTTAGGATGCAATGTGAGTGCGAGTTTATCCAGTTGCTTTCTGGCGTAGTCTTGCGCAGCGTGTGCGTTTTTCTCACTATCGGTAAATAATAAAAAATCATCCGCAAAACGCACAAAGGGGATGTTAGCACGATTTGAAGACTTGTCAAAGCTATCTAAAAAAAGATGACACATCAAGGGCGATAGGATGGCACCTTGTGCGATACCTAACCGTCTGCCCAATAGACTTTTTTGGTGTGCACCCTGCTTTAACCATTCATTGATAAGCTTCATGGCTTTGGTATCGTTAATAAAGGAGGTGAGCTTTTTGATCAGTAAGCGATGTGCGATATTGTCAAAAAACTTTTCTATATCCGCATCGACTAGCCAGCCACGCCCACAACGACTATGTTCGGCAACTTTGTTAAGTGCCTGAGCGACTCCGCGTTTGGGACGATAGGCATAGCTATTATCATCAAACAATGCTTCGGATCTGGGTTCTAAAACGATTAATATAGCACGTTGAATAATTTTATCAGACAGGTATTGTGCTGTAATAATACGCTTTGAGCCATCCGGTTTTTTCATTGGAAACTGGCGTAAGGGCTGTGGTCGATAGGTCTCATTGAGTACAGTATCTCGCAAAGTCACTAAATGTTGCACTAAATGACGTTCCAGCTCTTCGCGCGAGACGGTTGCTGACCATGGTGTATGTTCTGATTTTAAACGCCGCCAGCTTTGATCTAAAATATCGGCTGACATAGCTTGCTCTAGTAGGCTTGTACTCATACGGGTTCCTTATCAAAGGTTTTCATCAGTTCTCTGAATTGCATAACTTTGCTGCGTATTTGCTCTGTTAATGGCTGCCATATGATTTCTTTATCCATTATCGAAAAGCGTGGACATTGTTCGCGAAATTCTGACCACGCTTTAAAATAAATAGGGCGTGCTGCTTTTGTTAAGCGACAGCCGTCGGCTTTTGTATAGGTAAAATCATCCGGCTCTAGTTGTTGTATTAATAAATACATGGCAAAATCCACCGCGCCACGAAACAATTCGGTAAAGTCAAGCACTAAGGATTCGCGGCCTGGTACAGGTTGATGCAAAAAACCGAAAGCAGGATCTAAACCTTCACTAATCAGCACTTGCCTGATGTCACTCATTAGCAGGGTATAGCTTAAAGATAATAAAAGGGTGTAACCTACCTTCCGCTCCCTAACTTATTGATTTACTGTTGTAGAGCCAAAATTAAGCACAATAAACATGTAAATGCCTGATTATCTGATGACAAAAAACACACTAAGTCTTTGATTTTTAGTGATAGCGGAAGGTGGGTTACACCTAGGCTGTCGAAGCCCTCATATTAGAGCCTATTTTATACTCTCATTTTTTTACTTTATAATACCCATATATTTTAAATAAAAACAATATATTACAGTAAGTTTGAGAAGATAAATTATGGGAAAATAAAGTCACAAATAAAGTAATTTATGTGCCTGATAAAAATATGATTTTATTGTAAGTTATTGATTGTTTTTAAAAAGAACGCTAAAAAACACTGTTTTTAGGCAAAAATAATAATTAAGCCATTGAAAATTATGATTTAATGCCTTACTTCGACAGCCTAGGTTACACCCCTTATGATGTAAGACGGTTATTGTGTATGCACCATTGGAGCCACCAAGGACTTTGTGCCGACTCTGGTGCAGGGAATGCACCCTACACCGAGTCTTCATTTGTAATGAGTTTCAAAAGTGTCAACTACTTTTATGGGGGATATGAAGGGTGCCGATAATTGCTTGTTTATTTCACTCGAATTTATCATAAACCAGGACTGGCTTTAAGGCTGCCTTAACATATTTGTTTGGTGCTGTAGAACGGACTTTTGAGGATGTAAAGTCTGCTCTACACTTATCTGATCTTAATGACTGCATCACTTGTATCAGATGTTCTAAGGAATGTGACAATATAACGTGTGCATTTAACTTGTCTTTTTATCCGTCTTTTCTTGGTTGCGTAAATAGTTACGTAGCCTGCTATGCACCTATTTACGCGCCTCGAAGACGAACAAAAATCCTGCGTCAAATGCACACGTTATTTCATTCCCATTCCTAGACTCATTCATACCCAAGCCCTTTTTCAAGCACTAAAATTGATTCTTTGATTTCATCTAAATAGGTCTTCCAGCTGACTCTCTCCTCACTGTTAACGCTTGTCGTATCAAGTCCTCTTAATGTTTCACCTAATTTATTTACTTTTCCCATTGCTGATCTATGATGCTTTTTTATTGCGACAGCTTTCTCTTCTGCTGATGGCTCAATGGTTTTAGCGGAGGCTATTACCGCATCTTTAATCGTATTCGTTGTGATAGGTTTGTCTACTGCTTTAGCCTCAACTGCGGCTTTATCCAATACGGCTAAGCGTTCGCCTTTTGGGGCTTTTGCTAAGGCGACTAATTGAGGTGTGTTTATATCGGACAGCTCAGAAGCATTTAAAATAGATTGGGCAGGTAGCGTGCTTAAAATGCCAGAAGTTTCTGGTTGAGCGAGTTCCTCATGCTCTGAGTCAGGGGCTGAGGAATCAACTGAAGGTTCAATATCTTCTATGGCACGGGTATTTTCTAAAGAGTCTGGTATATCGGAAAATTTTTCATACTCTGCCAACCCAGATAACAATTCCTGCTGCACTTCACCGGCCAGTGCTAATTCATTAAGTCTGGATTTTTTAAGCTTAAGAGCGCTTTCTCCCCAGGTATGATAAGAATCAAAACCCAGCGCTATATACGCTTTGGTATCTCTCATTTTATAGCAGGCTGTGATCGCTTTATCCTGACCTGCTTTTAGCTGATAAAGACCATCTTTTATTTGTTGCTCTAATTCCTTAGCTCTTTCGACTGTGGGGGTTTGATGAATGACTTCATGACTCATATGTGGTTTGCCTTATTTAAGAATAAAAAAACGTGTTAAAAAAATTGTAAGAGTAGCACTTGGCGAGTAACTTAGGAATGCACAACGTTATTTGGCTACGCACTTAAGACGGGACAAATTTACATGCTATTGAAAACCTATCCCATATAAAATTAGCAGCCGTCCTTAAAGATAATAGTGAGACGAGCTGCGTAGGTTGTGGGTGAGGTACGAACCCCAACACTTTGGCTATGGTATTTTGTTGGGGTTCGTACCTCACCCACAACCTACGCCCTTAAACGAATGGCCTACAAATATTAA
>CAZLLL010000010.1:0-18661 GCA_964560255.1 uncultured Methylomonas sp. | reverse complement strand
ACTGCCCACCCTACTTATTTTGCAAAGGAGTTGTCCCGTATTAAGTTGGTAGCCATTAAAACATTTTAATTTGCATTGCTTTCAAGTCGTAAAGTCAACGTCAGTTCACATATCTGAGGAATGGGCACGAAATAAGTTGAGTAACTGACGCAGGATTTTTATTCGCATTCAAGGCGCACAAACAGGCGCATAGCGAGCTACGTAACTGTTAACACTGAAGACGGATAAAAAACAAGCAAGCTGCCCAAGTTATTTCGTGCACGTTCCTAAGTTGGTAGCCGAAAAATACTATATACAAATGTTCATATGTTTTTAAATTTACAGTTTACCATGGCATTGCTTATATTTTTTTCCTGAACCACACGGGCAAGGTTCATTACGACCCACTTTTCTATCATGACGAACGAAGGGGGCTTCTGGTTCATTTGCTTTAGCTTCATCTACCAAGTCGTCAGGTTCTACTAAAGCACTCTCTGCCTCTGCATGTTCAAAATGCATTTCTTGAGGTTCTTGTCGCTGTTCATCAATCGCCTCCACATCTTCAGCTTTTGTCACTTGTACTTTGGCCAAAATGCCAATTACTTCATATTTAATTTGATCCAGCAAAGCCGTAAACATCTCAAATGATTCGCGCTTATATTCTTGCTTAGGATCTTTTTGTGCATATCCTCTAAAATGAATCCCTTGGCGCAAGCTATCCATGGCTGCCAGGTGCTCTTTCCAACTATTATCTAAAACCTGTAACATAACAGATTTTTCAAAGTGACGCATAACGTCAACTTTTGCCAGTGCTTCTTTTTTCGCATATTCATCTGTCAAGATGCCAGTAATTGTATTACGTAGCAGCTCTTCGTGCAGGCTTGTATCTTCCGCTAACATCTTTGCAACTGGAATATCGAGCTCAAACTCATCTTTTAAATGAGCCTCTAAACCAACAATATCCCATTGCTCTTCCATTGTTTTTGCTGGAATATATTTACTGATAACATCATTGACTACATCAGCCCATATTGCTGTTATAATTTCACTGATATCATCCGATTCCATTAACTCATCACGCTGCTGATAAACTACTTTACGCTGGTCATTAGCAACATCATCATAAGCAAGTACTTCTTTGCGTTGATCAAAGTTCCGTCCTTCTACTTTTTTCTGCGCATTTTCTATTGACCGAGTAACCCAGGGATGCTCTATTGCTTCACCGTCTTCCATGCCAAGTTTTTTCATTAGGCCGGCGACTCTATCCGATGCAAAAATGCGCATCAGATCATCTTCCAATGATAGATAAAATCGTGTAGATCCAGCATCACCTTGTCTTCCTGATCGACCACGCAATTGATTATCTATGCGCCGTGACTCATGTCTTTCGGATCCTATGACATGTAAACCACCACTTTCTTTAACTTGTTCATGAAGCTCCGCCCATGCTTCTCGTACTTTATTGACTTCACCTTCAGCCGGATTTTCTCCTAGTGCTAGAATCTGCACGTCTAAATTACCACCGAGTACAATATCTGTTCCCCGCCCAGCCATATTAGTGGCAATTGTTATTGCCCCCGGCATTCCCGCCTGTTCAATAATATGCGCTTCGCGTTCATGTTGTTTAGCATTCAAAACCTCATGCTTTATCTTTTCTTGCGTAAGAATTTTGGAAATTAATTCTGAATTCTCCACAGAGGTTGTACCAACCAAAACAGGCTGACCTCTTTTTACACAGTCTCTGAGATCTTTTATAATAGCAAGGTACTTCTCCCTTGCTGTTAGAAAAATCATATCACCTTTATCATCTCTAATTAACGGCCTGTGTGTTGGAATAACAACGACTTCAAGACCATAGATTTTATTTAATTCAAAGGATTCAGTATCGGCAGTTCCCGTCATTCCCGATAACTTATTATATAAACGAAAATAGTTCTGAAATGTAATCGAAGCCAAGGTCTGGTTTTCACTTTGAATTTTAGCACCTTCTTTTGCTTCCATAGCCTGATGCAAACCTTCAGACCATCGCCGGCCAGACAATATACGCCCAGTAAACTCATCAACAATGACAACTTCATTATTCTGAACTATATAATCTACATCTTTCTGAAACAAAGCATGTGCACGCAATGACGCATTCAAGTAATGCATCAAACGTATATTTGCTGGCTCATATAAACTTGATCCTTCCTCTAACAATCCATGTTCTACTAATAAGCGCTCTATATTTTCATGCCCCGCCTCAGTCAGATGTAGCTGTCTCGACTTTTCATCTACCGTGTAATCTCCCGGCCCGGATTCTTCACCTTCTTTTTCACCTTCTTTTCTTTCTACTTTGCTTAAAAAAGGGACAATTTCATTTGTTTTCAGGTAAATATCAGTACTATCTTCAGTCGGCCCCGAAATTATCAGGGGAGTTCTCGCCTCATCAATTAAAATTGAATCAACTTCATCTACTATCGCAAAGTTCAATCCTCGCTGAACTTTTTGATCAATGCTAAATGCCATATTATCGCGCAAATAATCAAAGCCAAATTCATTATTTGTACCGTATGTTATATCTGACGCATAGGCTTGCTTGCGCTCCATCGGATCCAGCTCACTAACAATAACACCTGTTGTTAGTCCAAGAAAAGTATACAACTGCCCCATCCATGCAGCATCTCTTGATGCAAGGTAATCGTTCACTGTGACAATATGGACTCCTTTTCCAGGAAGAGCATTTAAATATGCAGCCAGAGTTGCCATTAAGGTCTTACCTTCCCCTGTTTTCATCTCTGCTATTTTGCCTTCATTAAGCACCATACCGCCAATAAACTGAACATCAAAGTGACGCATATTAAATACGCGAGATGATGCTTCTCTTACAGTCGCAAATGCTTCAGGTATTAAGCTATCCAGGTTCTCACCTTGCGATAAGCGCTTTCTAAATTCTTGTGTTTTTGCTTGTAATGCTTCATCTGTCAGTTGTCTATATTCCTCGGTAAATGTGTTAACTGTATTGACTACTTTTCTTTTCTTTTTAATTAACCGGTCATTACGACTTCCAACAACAAATTTTACAAGCTTACCTAGCATCCTTATTTACCCAATGTGAATTCTTAATATGAGATATACAACTGTACAATTATATCTTGTTTACTGCTTTTCGAATATATACTATACAATTTAAATTTTCTTTTCATTTCTTATTCTTGTTTTGCTTATCGCGACTTGCACTATTCACTATACGCTAAACGTAAAAAAGCCCCTGTTACTTGCGTAACAGAGGCCTATGCTATGTAATTCCTACTTAGCTAAGCTAAGTATTACATTCATTTAGATGAATGTTGGAATTAGAGGAGCATCTACCTTAATCATTTGACGGTTACCATCTTCATCAAAGAAGAATAATAAACCAGCAAAACGACTGTCTGGATCATAGATCAAGTCAGCTAAACGGTAAACTTCCCAAGCTGCATCAGAAGCAGTTACTTCAACAGTTCTAGTCTCACCTGGAGCTAGAGGGCTGTTATCAGATACTGTCAAACCTTCTTCAGCTAGAAGATCATCAGGATACCCTGTTTCATCTTCTAGTACATCAGGCTCTAAGAAACGAACAGATGCAGTCATGAACTCACCTAAACGAACTGCAGAATCACCATTATTAGTAATTGTCAAAGTCATTTGCATAGCACGACCAGGAACACGGTAGCTTGCATCTTCAACTTTTACATCAATAGTAGTTTCAGGCATATCAATCCACTGAATACCACGCATCAAACCCGCTTGCAATGGAGTAGTAATTGGATATTTATCATTTGCAGCACCCATACCACCCATAACGAGTACTACGGTACCAACAGCAAATGCCATTCCAACTTTCTTATCGCCAGCACTGATAAGTGTATCCGCTTTACCTGAAGTAATAGCAATATGACGAGGAATGAACATAGGACGTTTAACCCAGAACAACATCCAAGCCAAACCAATACCCATCCATAAAGCATGCCAGAAATATACGTTATCTAACGCATAATCTTCAAGGTCAAGTGTATCGCCTGTTAATGTAACGATAGGATTAACGAAGTCACTCATAGAACCAGTAATAGTTACCCATTTACCTGGACCAATGATTGGACCCCCGCCTTGAACGTTCATCATAGTATGAACATGCCAGTCACCTGGACGACGCGCTTTTAAAAGTACTTTAAAATCATAAGTCTCACCAAGTTCTAATGAAACTGAACGAGGCACTAACTGACCACCAATCCAAGAACCTGCACGAATAAAGACAGGACCCGGAATACCAATGTTCAAGAAAGATACTTCAGGCTTATCAACAGTTTCAGGCCACCCTTCAAAAACGTGGAACTTTCCTTCAATAACTACTGTCTCGTTAACTACTACCTCATCTTTTGACCAGTTAAGATCAAACCAGTGAATAGTACGCATACGCATAAATGCAGCTTGAGACTTTTCACCGTGTGCAGATGCTGCAGGCGTGTAGAACATCGCAGATGTCACAGCCAATAGCAATGCGACAAATGATAGCTGCGCTATTTTGTCTTTTATTGTTTTCATATATCTCCTCCAAACTAGAGAAATTTATTTTCGTTTATCAATTAAGTATAAATAATACTTATCAACTTATTGTTATTATTAAATATCTGCGCCATCAACGAAGTCAGTTTTGTTAAACCAACGTCCGAAATAATGCCATAAGAAGTAAATAATAATACTAACGAAACCTGAGAAGAATGCTGATACTGGAGCAACATCTTTACCGAATGTTCTTAATGTTCCTTTCTCAACCATTCTGATATACTCAGGAGTACCAGTACGTACGTAGTGGTAACCTTGTAAATCAGCTAGAGTGAATACCATACCGTTATATTCAACAGGTACGTGTAAAGGAGCAATAATTGGCCAGTTACCTGGGTAGAACAATAAGCCCCACGCCAAACCACCAACAACAGCAGTTAATACAAAACTACCAGACATCATTAATACAACGTCAAGAACGATTGCACCTGGAACTAGGTTAGATGGGAATACGAAATTTACTGGGAAATATGTCCATCCCCAGAAGTTTAAGTATCTGTTAATCCACTCACCAACCATAAGAGCCATAACACAAATTACCGCTCCCATAGGTAGACGGTAACGATACCAAAGCATTGCTTGAACAGCAGCAGGAAAAGTAATTGATACGATTGGCGCTACAGTTACCCATAAACGTCTATCTTTCCAATCTGTCCAAAAATCCCAGTCACCACCCGTTAACATGTAGTGAATGTGATATCCACCCAGTACAGCAGTGAATAGTGTAAAGAGAATCATCCAGTCCAACGTGCGTGAAACTTGTACCGCTTCAGCGCGTGAACGTACAGCTGATTGAGATGCACTCATTAGCTTACCTCCAAAAATTATTTTTATTATCATTATCTCTCTTCTACCTCGCCATTCTAAAATGGCGAGATAAGGAGATAACTTGTTTATTCTACTATTATAATAATCAGCTTTTTATTAAGCTAAGTCTTTTTTAAGTAGTTTAGTTAAAGCTTCAACTTCAATATTTACAACACCCATAATCGCTAAAGCAGCCCATCCGAAGAATACGAAGCCATAGTGTAGAGGTGCAACAAATAACTCTTCCATAAACCAGAAAGTGTGTCCCCACTCATTCAATCCAACATTTGGAAGAATCATAAAAGGACCAATTACTGATACCATATACATAACAGATAGACCTTCTTGATAAGCAGGTAATCTAGTTTTTGCATATAAGAAAGCAGAAACACCAGTAATGATGTAAATTGGGTATGACAAGTAAAATTCGATGATGTGACTAGGTGTAAAGTCAGTATCACGAACAATAGTTTGATGCCATGTACCATCTTGCTCTGTGAAGTACGAAGCTCCCCAGTAGATAGCCCAACCGTACATCACTAACCATGTCCAGTGAGTCATATGTCTTCTCAACTCTTCACGAGGAGTGATAGACATTACTTTACGATCACGAGATTTCCACAAGTATCCCCAGATTGTTGAAGCAAGAATCACCTCAACAACTAGTTCGATATACAACATATTCATCCAGTATGTTTCGAACTCAGGTGCAAATGAGTCTAGACCTGCAGACCATCCGTAAACGCCTTCGTACCAACGAATAAATGTATAGAAAACAAGATACAACATAAAACCTGCAATCAGGTTAGTCTTGTTGAGCAGTGGTGCTTCTGAAGCATCAGCTTTCACTGAATCAGTTGTAGCAGCCATTATTACCTCCTAAAAGTAAATATTTACCTTTCGACTTAATTACCGAAAGCATTTCTACATCCTGTAACATCAACACAGTTGATCACACCATTCCATTTGTGTGGCTGATAGTTTATCAATTTTATGTATGATGTCAAGTGAATCTACACTTTCTCCAGCATTGAGTTTGTTTTCTCTTACCAATCACATGATTATTCAATAATAAAAATGTATAAACTTGTTCCAGCCGGCCATAACAACCTATGTATTTACTTTATTTTTTAGCACTTTTCATTTCCCAGCTTGCACATTAAAATGTAGGAATACAATGGCTTTAGCCATTACAATTTGCAGAAAAAGCCAAAGTTTTTTAACTTCTAGGCCATTCACATATTGAAAAGTGCAAGCTACTTTTTAGGTAAAAATGAAAGACGCTCATTTTTCTTAAAACTCTTTTCTCAGCATCGTAAATACGCCCTCTTGCCTGCATATTTTTCAAGTTACCTATCACTAAAGCCAGCATAATCACTTCCCTTTACTTATTAACGTATACTTGATGCTCAAGTTTTTGAGGACTACTTTACCACAAAAAATATAAGGTATTTATTTATAACTATATTATTAATATTATCACTGAAATTAACTTTTAGGCTACCAACTTAAGGAATTTTTATTTGTTTTCAATAAGATACAGTGTAACTCAGCACCTGCCGTATGTATAAAGCCCAGCTGCTGGGTTACGCTCTATCTTTGCTGTGCAAAGATGAAACTAACCCAACCTACGATAACCTATTGGTTTCATACCGTTTAGTTTTTTGTTATCTTAAGTTGATGCCTACGGGACAAAGCAACAGCGTACCCGCCAAGCTATAGCAGACAGAATAATGACTGTACACTATTAAGGTGGGCACGAAAAAGACCTTTGTCCACCCTACAGTTGCTCATATTATCTCGTGCCCATTCCTTATGCTGAATACCCTAATTACCAATACATAGGAATTTGATCACCATTAATAATATATACAGCCTTTTTCTGTTAAAATATTTGATAACATCATTATCACAACCAAACACATGAAAATACAAAAAAAATATTATCCTCTTATCTTTATTGTAGGGCTTGTTCTCTTAATCCTTTTTCAGAATAAAGCAATCATGCCTGCAGTTAAAAAAATTGCTGCTTCGGGTCTTTTTTTAAAGGATTCTGGTGATGAAAGGAAAAGCTTTGCAGTCTCAACAAATATGACAAATTTTGCTTTTATTATATGTAATAAATATATTAGAGATGAAATTGATAGCAAAACGAATATTACCTTTCCTTCTGAGCCTATCCAATCATGGGCATTAGGTAACTATAGATACATTATTAATGCTGAAATTGAAGTAAGCTCTGAGGATAATGCAACTTTTTTTAAGAAATATGCTTGTCAGGCTCAGTATGAAGAAGAATCAAACCTGGAAGGTGTTATGGATTCTGATAACTGGACTATAATCGGTTTATCGGGAATTTCCGGCTTATAGATTATTAAGAAACTCGCAATAAATAAACTCCCCATATTGCGCAGGATTTTTGTTTGTCTTCCATTAGCAAAAATAGGCACATAGCAGGCTACGCGTAACCGCTCACCCCCTTTGTAAAATAAGATTGAGGAGCTTTTTTCTAATAAAACCTCCCCCTAACCCTCCTTGATAAGGAGAGGGACTGAACGGCTACGTAACTATTTTTACAACGCAGAAGATGGACAAAAAAGCAAGATAGGTGGGCTCTTTGTTGCCAGTTACCTCAATGCGTAGCCATATTTTAGACACTCCTGTTTACTCAGCCTATTTATCTTGCATATTGTGCGTAGGCCAATGCACCCGACAAAACAATTTTCTCATCCAGACAAGCGCGTACAGGGATTTTTTTCAATAACCCTTGATAGCGCCCTTTATTTAAAAATGCATCCATAAAATACTGCCGCTGTATTGCAGGCAATAATTTTGGTGTCATCCCACCCGCCAAAACCACTCCAGCATAAGGCAGGCATTTCAGTGCTAAATTTGCTGCTTCAGCTGCATAAATTTGACAAAACAATCTCACTGCCTCCTGGCATAATTGATCTGCTCCAGCTAAACCAGCCTCGCCAATTATTGCCGCAGCATCAGATATAAGCATTTGTTGTTCCAAATACTGACAGGCAGGCATTTCATTCAAGGATTTTAGATAGTGATAGATATTAGACAATCCCTCTCCCGAAACAAGACGCTCATAACTTACATGCCCATTATATTTATGCCTTAAAAAAACCAGCAACTTATCCTGCTCTTCATTTTGAGGTGCAAAATCAGCATGACCACCTTCCGTTGCAACAGCTGTAATATGCTCTCCATCCTTAATTAACATAGCCTCCCCCAGCCCAGTTCCAGCTGATAATATAGCAACATTTCCTGGTCTTGACTGAGCATCCGGGTTTATTTCTAAAAACTTGTCATCATCTAAGGCCTGGATTCCCCAGGCTGTTGCTTCAAGATCATTTAGCAAAAACACCGACTTAACATCAGTCAGCCTCTGTAGCTCAGAGACACTCAGACTCCAGGATAAATTCGTAATATGACAAACATTATCCACTACCGGACCTGCAATACCCACACATATAACAGAAATTTCTTTATAAATTTCCTCGCTTGCAAAATCAGATAAAATACTAGCTATACCTTGATATGCAGAACTCTGATATTTTTTTTCATTGCAAAGCACCCATGCGCTTCCCTGTTGCTTATATAAGGCAAGCAGCGTTTTTGTACCGCCAACATCTATTGCGAGAATCATTAGTACTTATCATAAGTATTATAAATTTTCATTTGACCCTCCTGGTCAAAAGCAATCACCTTGAAAGGATCCTTCTGATCACCCATCTCCATTCCCGGAGACCCCGCGACCATGCCTGGAACGGCTAAGCCCTTAATACTTCCTTTGTTTTTTAACATACTCTTGATATCACTTGCGGGCACATGCCCTTCTACTATATAGCCATTTATGATCGCAGTATGACATGAAGCCAAGGCGGGAGTCACACCATATTTTGCCTTGACAGGCTGAGTGTCATCAACGACATTATCTATCACATTAAAACCGTGCTTTTTCAGGTGAGTCAACCATCGACTACAGCACCCGCACGTTGGGCTTCTGTATACGGTTATATCCATTTTAGCCTCTGTCAATACGCTAGACGGTGCATCCCATACACTTTGAGCATAACCGGCATGATAGCTAAAGTTATATATTAACAACATTGTTATCACTATTTTTTTCATCATTCTTTCCTCTTTAAGGTAACGCGCAATAAATACCCCCCATATTGCGCAGGATTTTTTGTTCGCCTTCAAGGCGTAGAAATAGGCGCATAGCAGGCTACGTAATTATTTCTATCAATAATGAAGACGGATAAAAAGACAAGCAAGATGAGCGGGTGGCTGTTGCGAGTTACTTAAGGGTGATATGGCTCACTTAAATCATGCACTGCATCAACCATTACTTTAACATGCTCAGGATTCATATCGGGCAATATTCCATGACCTAAGTTAAATACATGCCCAGATCCTGATCCAAACTTTTCAAGTATCGTGGCAACTTTCGATTTTATTACTTCAGGTTTAGCATATAGCATGACAGGATCCATATTACCCTGTAAAGCAACCTGCTCCCCCACCCTCCTTCTAGCCTGCTGTATATCCGTTTGCCAATCCAGCCCCAAAGCATCATATCCCGTGTTAGCCATGGACTCTAACCACTGCCCTCCCCCTTTAGTGAATAATACGCAGGGAATTTTTTGACCTTCATAATCGGTATTTAATAATTCGCGCACCTGTTGAGCATAGCGCAGGGAAAACTCAATATATTCTTCTGTACCTAAAGCCCCTCCCCAGGTATCAAATAGCATGACAGTTTGCACGCCTGCTGCAATTTGTGCATTCAAATAAGCCGCGACAGATTTTGCTAATTTACCAAGCATTTTGTGCATTAAATGAGGCTGTTCATACATCAGACCTTTTACTTTAGCAAAATTCTTACTACTCCCCCCCTCCACCATATAGGTTGCCAAAGTCCAAGGACTACCTGAGAATCCAATTAATGGCATTCGTCCCTGTAAATTCTTCCTAATAGCACGTACGGCATCCATAACATAGGTTAACTCTAACTCTGGGTCTGGGATAGACAAGCGCTCAATATCTGCCTCAGTACGTACAGGTCGTTCAAAACGCGGCCCTTCCCCTTCACTAAAAAATAACCCCAGCCCCATCGCATCAGGAATAGTTAAGATATCAGAAAACAAAATGGCTGCATCAAAATCAAACCGCTCTAAAGGCTGTAAAGTGACTTCACACGCTAAGTCAGGATTGGTGCATAGATTCATAAAACTACCAGCTTGTGCGCGTATTGCTCTATATTCCGGCAGATACCGGCCTGCCTGACGCATCATCCATACTGGCGTTTTATCCACAGGCTGTTTCAATAACGCACGAATGAATCTGTCATTTTTTAAATCATTCATTTTTAACTTTTTTCCTTATTAAGTAGCTTTCTGTCAGCACAATGTTACAAATCTTTAACTGATTATCCATAAATCTTAACAATACTCAAAATTTCCTTATTATTTTTTTGGCGACTAAGGGAGATGGAAACAAATAATCATCCAATATTGCTAGTCTTTTTGTCCGTCTTCTGCGTTGTAGCAACAGTTACGTAGCCAGCTATGCGCCTGTTACTACGCCTTGAATACGAACAAAAATCCTGCCCAATATTGGACGATTATTTATTTCCAGCTCCCTAATTTAAAACAGAACATTGGAGAAAATAGACTCTGTAGGATAACCGTTCAGATCCTCCTTTGTAAAACGGGAGTTGAGGAGCCTTTTTCTAATAAAATCTCCTCTGCCCCTCTTTGATAGGGAAGGGACTGAACGGTTACCTAGCATCAGTGCATCCTGTTTAAATTCCCTGGAAAAACTCGGTCATAGGGTAAGAAAAAAAACACAACCAATTGAAATTAAATAATATTTTTCATATTTTAGAGTTGCCAGGGAATTTAAACAGGATACATTTTTGGTGCCTTTCTCTAAGAAATATTTTTAATTAAAGAATTAATAGTTTCGCCCGTACTCATTTAATGTCTCAAGCAAAACAGAACGCTCCACTCCTGTAGGCAAGCTTGCTTTACCTATTTTATTAATTAAAATCAATCTTATCTCGCCATCGACATTTTTTTTATCAACTGCCATCAAATTAAGAAAATCTTGCGCTGAAAGTTCTTTAGGTGGCTCCGTTGGCAATCCGGCTTTTTTAAACAGTGCGACAATAGATGCCACCTCAGTGTTACTTAACCAGCCCAGTCGTCGCGACAAATCTGCAGCCTGGCAAGTTCCTATAGCAATCGCCTCTCCGTGCAAATAAACACCATACCCGGCACCAGTCTCAATAGCATGACCAAAAGTATGACCTAAATTTAATATTGCTCGAATACCTACTTCTTTTTCATCTAATGCGACAATTTCAGCTTTATTTTGACAAGATTTCTCAATAATATAAATTAAAGTGCTTTGATCCCGCGCTAAAATTTTCTCAATATTTTTTTCAATCCATAAATAAAATTCCGCATCCCGTATTAACCCATATTTAATCACTTCTGCTAGCCCAGCAGACAACTGTCGGTCATCTAATGTATTCAGCACGTTAACATCAATTATAACGCTTTGGGGCTGATAGAATGCGCCTATCATATTTTTGCCTAGCGCATGATTAACCCCTGTTTTTCCTCCCACAGAGGAATCCACTTGCGCCAACAGTGTCGTAGGAATTTGAATAAAGGGAATACCACGCTGATAACAGGCTGCCGCAAAGCCACTAATATCGCCAATAACCCCTCCCCCCAGCGCAATGAGTGTCGTATTCCGACTAAACTTTCCGCTTAATAAAGTATCAAAAATAGGATCCAGAATAGGTAAAGTTTTGTACTGCTCCCCATCAGGTAAAATGACACAATCTAGCTGATATTGCTGTAAATGCGCTTTAACTTTTTCTAAATACAGAGGGGCAACAGTTTCATTTGTCACCACCAAAACCTGTTTAGATTTTATATGTCGAGTCAGCAAATCTGAATTATCCAGGTAATCTATACCAATATAAATAGGATAACTTCTATCACCCAATTCCACTTGAATTGCATTCATCATTAATTATTTTTTTTGTTATATTCTTTTATAATCTCTTTTACGACAGTTTTGCTCTGCATTTGACCACTATCAATAACAAAATCAGCACATGACAAATACAAAGACTCTCGCTCATTTAATAATGTCTGAATTTTTTCTCTTGGATTATTAACATTAAGCAAGGGGCGCTGAGAATTGCGTGAAGTACGGTCTACAATTCTATCAATCGAGCACTGCAGATAAACCACAAAGCCCGTTTCTTTTAAACGCACTCTATTCTCTTCATTTAAGATCACACCTCCACCGGTAGCAAGTACTATATCTCGAAGACCTGTGAGTTCTGTTATCATCTTGTTTTCTCTTAGTCTAAACCCTTGCTCTCCTTCAAATTCAAAAATAGTCGCAATATCAACACCTGTAATGTCTTCAATTGCTTTATCGCTATCATAAAATGGCAAGCCCAACGATTTTGCCAACAATCGTCCTATTGTTGTCTTCCCTGCCCCCATTAATCCGACTAAATATATATTTTTTTTATTCATTAACATTTTTTATTCATAAAAAAAGGGGCATTATGCCCCTTTTTTTGTTGTAATTGAAGCGTTACTAGCGCATTTTCATAGAATCTTTCATAATTTTAGGTGTAATAAAGATTAATAATTCTCTTTTAAACTCATTATCTATCGTTTTCCTAAACATCCAGCCAATTAATGGCAAATCAGAAAACCATGGCACAGTGTTTATTGTATTTCTGCTTTCACCCTCATACACGCCACCTAATACAACCGTTTCACCATCTTCTATTTGTACACTAGTGGAAATTTGTCGTGTATTAATTGCTATTTGCCCATCAGGGGTAGGCGTTCCTGGCGCATCTTTAGTGATAAATAAATCCATAATCACACTGCCACTCGGCGTTATTTGCGGTGTCACTTCAAGGATGATAGAAGCATCTACAAATTCAATTTGCGTTCCATTCTGACTGCGAGTTGCATAGGGAATTTGTACACCCTGCTCTATCCTGGCAATGCAGCGATCAGATGTTAATACTCTGGGGTTAGAAATAAACTCTGCTTTACTATCATCCTGCAGGGCTGAAATCTCTAAATTAAGAACATAGTTTGCCCCACTTGCCAAGGTCATCCCCAAAGCGCCATAAGGGTTAGCTACGGCTAAATTAGATAATACTGGCGACACAATATCACCCGGCACCTGATCAAATGGGTTACTTCCCGTATTTGCTCCAAAAGAGCCATTCTGACCGACATACGCTGCACCAAACTTAACCCCAAGTTCCTGAGCAAACCCTTCCTCTGCAATCACTATTCTTGCTTCAATAAGTACTTGACGTACTGGTCGATCTAGAATGCGAATCATCTTTGCAACTTCTTCCAGGTTTTTAGCGGTATCCTTGACTATTAATGTATTGGTACGGGAATCTACTATTGCTGTTCCTCTTTTTGAAAGTAGCCTATAATTTTCATCACCCGACCCAGCACCAGAGCTTTGACTGCTATTAGCAGAATTACCTGTTGCTCCAGTTCCACCACTGGCAGCGGCCCCTCCCCCAGTACCTGTGCCGGCCGACACGGTACAGCCATCAGCACTAACAGAGGATATTCCAAATAAAATATTACTAAAATTTTCAGCCTTTGCAAAATTAATTTGCATATATTCGGTTTTCAAAGGCTCTAGTAGTTCAACTACCTTTTGCGATTCTAACTCTTCTTCCTCTAGTTTGCGAATTTCAGATGTTGGCGCAACTAGAATGACATTACCCGCTTGTCTTTTCGACAGACCTTTAGATTTTAAAATAAAGTCTAAAGCCTGATCCCAAGGCACATCGTTTAAACGTAACGTCAGGTTTCCGGTAACTGAATCAGATGCAAGTATATTAAGATCCGTAAAATCCGCTAAAATCTGTAACACTGATCGAATTTCAATATCTTGAAAATTCAATGACAATCGTTCTCCGGTATATTGGAACTTTTGCTTACGTGCCTCTTCTTCCGCTGTTGTTACTGGTCTAACTTCAAGTGTTAGCAAACCATCAGATTGAAATGAAGAATAAGTAAAAGCACTATTCATCGGTGTTACTAAAATTTTAGTTTGCGAACCTGATTTTTTTGCTTCAATCATGGATACGGGTGTTGCAAAATCAAGAACATCCATTTTTTTAGCATACTTTGGAGGCAAATCAGTATTCAAAAAACTTAATTCAATCTTCCCAGCCTTTTCATGTGTATTAACAACAGTATCAGGGTTAGATAAGTATATTAACAAACGCCCCTCTCCCTTAGATCCACGACGAAAGTCAATCTTGTTAATTTTTTGCTTGGGAATTAATGCAGCAAATTGTGTTAAGGTTTTTTCACTTAGTTTCTTATGGCTTTCTTTTGCCATAGCACTTGCACTATTAAATCCAACGACCACCTGGTCTCCGTCCACTTTGACTTTATAAGCAATAAGCTTCTCAAGGTTGATGACGACACGCAAACGCCCATTTGATTCAATGGCAATAAAACTACTGATACCCCCAGCATTAATAACATTTCTTTTCTGCTTTAAGGCACTTTTAACACCGATAAAATCTAAAACAATTCTTGCTGGACTATCCGTATGAAATACCTTCGGCTTGGCAGCTTTACCCGTCATTTGAAAAGACAGCTGTAAATTATCGCCTGACAATGCATTAAAATTCACCGCGCTAAGTGCTAATTCCTGTGCCTGTAACAAAGAAACCTGCCCTAATAATAATGCGCCTATCACCAACAGATGTGATAACGACCATTGCTTTAAAAAGCTCATACAAAAACCACCTTGCTTAATATTCATATCAATCTCCAGCTCATTCAGTTAACGCCATTGCAACTTGATGCTCACGCCATGTTCCTGGCTGGTCTGGAACAATTTCCATTATTTCAAGTTTATCCTGTAAAATACGCAATATACGTCCGTGATTTCTGCCTAAATAATTTCCTTCACTCACGCGATGAATCGTCCCATCATTCGCCTTGATCAAACCCCACAAAACATCCTTCATTAGTACTGTTCCTACCATTCTCAAAGTATCGAGAGAATAGCTTTCTAACTCTTCTTTATGACGATTAAAATCCGGCTGCACACCATTTGTTGCAACAACCTGGTCAGTCATACTATCTATATTCTTTTCAACCGGACTAAAAGGATCTCTAAGCCCCTCTGGATTAAACAAATAACTACCCACTGGTGGCAAAGACTCAATCGGTTTCACTTTGATAGCCCGCTTATTGGCTCTTTTCTCTCTTAACTGTTCAGCAAGATCTGGATACGCAACATTGACCGTACTCTGTTTTTTGCAGCCCTTCACAATTAAGCCATCGTGATTAAGGCAAACCAGAGCACTGTTATCCATCAACTTAGAGTTTTTATCAATATGTTTGCCGCCTTCTCTATAAGTCGTAACAAGTGCATTCATCGCTAAAATAGAGTCACCCTCGGCAGGTACAATACGAATGTTTTTTATTGTTACAATTCTTGGTAACGTAGCAAGACCACTAATAAATAATCCCAGCTCACTATATTGCCCAAAAACCTTAACATCAATCGGCAGATTAACAACATCGCCTTTATCTACTTCACCCAGTGGTTTAAACAACTCAAATTCTAAACCACTCGATAATCCCGTCTGTGAAATATCAACTAACAAACTTGCTACTTCCGCTTTTGTCGGCATTAACTTCATCATTTCAGCTAATGAAGACTCAATCTGCCGATACTGTTTCTGGTGTAAGGACAAATTTTGCGCCATTCGCCATGCAAATTCATATTTGCTTAAAGCATCAGTCACAGCTTCCTCTTCAACCTCTAATTCGTTCAATTGCTCACTGGTAAACTGATAATAAGAAAACCCGGTGATTAGAATGAAGATAATAATACCTGCAGCAATTTTAATTGGCTTTGGCCATGCGCCTGCTTCATTAATATCCCAATTAATTTCAGAAAGATCCATCACATATCCTCATCTTCTGCTTTACTTTCCCACTGCTTTGTATGCAAAGTAAAATCACTCAACCGACCCTCTTTATTGATAGAATTACCCTTAATAACATTCAATACTGGATTAACTAGCCACTGGGAATTCTCGACATTCCTCATAAAAGCCGACACTCGCGCGTTAGACTGGGTTTTCCCCTCCAGTGTTATCTGGGTAGCATCCTGCTTCAATTCAGTAAGAAACACACCTTCTGGAGTTACTTTAGCGATTTCATCAAAAAAATGGACAATCTCTGGTCGACTTTTTTGTAATTTCTGGATTGCATTTCTTTTACTTTGCAAAATTGAATTTTGTTCCTGAATATTTTTAATTTTGGCCGTAATCAAATTAAGTTCAGCAATTTTTGCTCCCACTATACGGCTTTTGTCTTTCTGCACTGCAATCAAGCTACTTAGATACATCTGTATACCGAACATCAGAGCAGCTGCGATAACAGCAACTATCACGATACCTATAATAAATTCTTGCTGTTTAGTCTTGCGTAATTGATCACGCCAGGGTAATAGATTAATTCGGGTCATTAGTCAAAACTCCTTAAAGCTAGACCACATGCAATCATCATTGCCGAAGCATCGTTACTCAAGCTTTGCGGCTTAATTTTTCTTGACAATGCCATATTAATAAAAGGATTTGCAACAAAGGCCGGAATACCTAACTCTTGTTCAACTAACTTATCAATGCCTGCAATTGACGAACAACCACCCGCCAATACAATACTATCTATACTTCTGTTTGCACTTGATGAAATAAAGAACTGTAACGACCGAGCCACCTGCTGTACCAGAGCACGTTCAAAGGGAGCCAAGACATCGCTATCATAGTTATCAGGCAAACCACCATGTCTTTTTGCAAGTCCGGCCTCTTCATAAGAAAGTCCATAGCGTCGCTGAATCTCCTCAGTCAACTGCTTGCCTCCAAAACCTTGCTCGCGAGTATAAATTGCACGCCCTTCATACATAATATTCAACGTTGTCATGGTCGCGCCTATATCAGCAATCGCAACGGTTTGCCCATCATCTCTATTAGGTAATTGCCCTTTTAACAAGGTAAATGCATTTTCCATTGCAAAGGCTTCAACATCTACAATACTAGCCGTTAAGCCAGCTCTTTCCAGAATATCAACTCGCTCGTCAACATTTTCTCTACGTGATGCCGCCAATAAAACATCCACCATTTCAGGGTTCGATTCATTTATTTCTTGCACTTCAAAATCAAGGCGAACTTCATCTAAAGCATAGGGAATATATTGGTCAGCCTCAACCATGATCTGTTCTTCTATCTCATCTTCTGAAAAGTCAGCCGACATACTTATCATCTTGGTCATCACAGAAGACCCTGATATCGCCACACATGCATGACGAGCCCGTGCGCCCGACTGTTTTAAAGCTAATTTAATAGTTTCGGCAATCATCGCTGCATTAGAGATATTACTGTCAACCACTGCATCCTGAGCCAAAGGTACGACAGCATAACTTTCTACTTTATATCTTGCGCCAGATTTGCTTAATTCTAATAATTTAATTGCAGCTGTACTGATATCGATCCCAACAAGGCTATCATGCTTACGATTGAACCATTTCATGTAGAAACTCTTTTAATTTTTCACAACACACCAGAGAGTCACTGTACAAACTCATACAATAACATCCCAATCTATATAGGAAGTATAGACAGCTTTTTATATTTTGATACTTGCATTACAAAAAGCCTCAGTTGGATATCGACAAAAAAATCCTATCATACTGAAATATAAGAATTACTTATTTACAACTTTCTTTATCTTACATTTATTTACTTTAAATTAAGAATTTACCATTGTATCTTGTTTAAATTTACGGGAAATTTTGAACTATAAAAATAAGATACCATTTGGTATCAAAGACTTATATTTTTTCGATAAGTTAAAATTGATATTTACCAGAAAATATTAAGGAATAGGAATGAAATAACTTCTTACATTGAGCGGATATGGTTTTATATTTTTCGATTAATCTTTAATTTAAAAACAAATGGTTACACTCATTTCAGTAGATTTCAATGACTTATATGGAATCATTTAAAATCAATATGTTACATTCAGTCAAAAATACCAGATTTCTAATATTATATTTTATTATTTATACTGCTTTCCATAACACTCTAATTATTAATGTGTTTTTAATATAAAAAACAGAAAATAAACCCGCTCAATGTAAGTTACTTGTGCTTGACGCA
>CAZLLL010000009.1:0-19149 GCA_964560255.1 uncultured Methylomonas sp. | reverse complement strand
GGGACTAAAAATCATCACTTCGCTAAGCTCCGTTTCCCTGATTTTCAGCGTTGGAATAAACGCGGACAAAGATGGGAATATATGTGCGAAGAAAAGTCAGACGTAGAATTGTATATCAAAAAAAGTAAACTACAAATTTAATTACCCTATCATTTTCCTAATGCCGGGAAAATGATCATTAACTAACCATGATTTTGGCAAAGTTTTGGCAAAGTTTGGAAATAAAAAACATATTACTTCAACTTTTATTAAATATACCATCTAAAACAGAAGCTTAGGTGGTAGGCACGAGTGAATTCGAATCACCGACCCCTACCATGTCAAAATAGCGTTATTAACCGCACCAAGACAGCATAACCAAAGGCCATTACCGGTATTCTTACACATTACAAAGTGGAGCTTTGTGCCCTTATAGGTCAATAAGTTATCGTATGGTTTTGGAAATTAAAATTAGGGGTTATTGTGACACTCACATTAGCCCGATATTTGGAACCCCCAACCATTTCTTTTTTGCGTGAAAATGAGTTAATGTGCTTTCATCATCACTAATCGTAACATCCAAAAAACCACCCGATGTATTAACTAAAAATAGCTCTTGGTCAGGTGCAAGTACCTCTCCAGGCGGTATATATAAAGGGTGATAATCTACAAATTTGTGGCGTACATATATAGCAGTGTTGTATCGCATATCCAACGCCAGTACCATGATTATTCCCGTAGTATCCAGCTCGTGTCTTGTGCCACCCATGGGAAACTGTACGTGTACTGGAGACTTGCCATTAGGTTTGACCCTATTTTCAGGATACGCAGCACGAGTATCTGTGTCTGAAACCGACCATGTAAACTCGACTTTTTTGACTCTAGTTATAACAGTGATTACATTACTTTTATAGACCTATGATCAGCACCCTGCATACGCCCCTCATCATTAAAAACTTCTTTAATCTCGTCGGAGAATTTAGGTTTATATTTAAACTGGATAATGACCTTGTCGTAGTTATTTCCGCACACTGTAAGATTAGATTTAATTTCCGGTGGAATGAAAACCGCTTCACTTACCGCGCTATTTTGCAACTGCCCGTCAACACCCCTAAAAAGACCGTACAATTGATTACTTAGCGGTGTTGAAAACTCATCCGATGCATCAAAAATCAACGAAGGGAAACCAGCCGAATATGCCCCAGTGGGTAGGTCCTTAGAATAACTTGTATCATGTACAATGTTGTTGTAAATGTCGTTACCGTTGTGGTTAACAATGTAAGTTAGTTTATCCTCCACACTAATACTGTACCCGCTGGACACACTGGCTGGATGATTGGATGAGCCCCGAGTATACGTTGCAGCATAAGACGCACTATGCCTTAAAATCCCCATTACACCAAATCTTAAATCAATTCCTTCAATTGAAATTTTATCGCTTATAGAATTGGTGATTACTGAAAGGCTTAAAACGAATGACTTGCCATCAGTAGTGATGGTGCTTACTAAGAGTCTATTCCGGTCGGTTGCATTACGTGATGTATCCGAACTGAACATGGTTACACCGTTAATGTCTATTTCAAAACTTGAGTCATGCTCATAACTGCTCTCAAGGATAGACGTAAACCCACCATTTTCACGAGCATTGATGAAACCGACAAGGTCTTTGTATTGCGGCACTGTCATTTTCGCGTGCATAATCTCTGTAGTATAATCGACCGCGAATAATATTTTCTGCTCAGCAACTTGTATCTGGATTGACGCGGTACGTGCGTTCAGCGTGCTGCCGTCAATTACTGTACTTTCCGCTACAGGAAACACATAACTATGTTCAATTTCCTGCGTAACAGACACGGACACCACCCCTTCAAGGAGGGCACATGAAATTCGAAACTCTACAAACTTGTCTTTCCTAACGGATCCGGTTACGCCGGCAGTTCCGATTTTGTTGAACGCAATAACTTGGGTTATTTTCCAGCCCGCCGAACCAGCTACAGTGGACTGGGTTAGGAACAGCCCTTTTTTGTCGTACGTTTTAACGGCACCCGTTTTTAAAACGATAACAATAAAGTTCTTGTGGATACAGGCTCCAGCAATCACCCCCCCGGAAATTGCTATAACCTTTCCGTTGTAAAATACAGCGTCATTTGTGTTGTCTGGCAAAATATAGCGGTTGTTGTTGCTTCCCCAAGATAATACGCTCTTTACGCCAATCCAGTTCATTCTACCCGCGGCAAAGCCTTCGTTGGAACTAGACAGTATAGTTTCCCCTACGAACCCAGACGCATTATATTTAACCCTCGCAAAACCGCCCATTGTCCATAGGAAATAAGGGGTGGCGCACGGTTTAGGACTCTCAGCAAAGCCAATTACAACGGGTTCCCCTGCCCGAAACTGCACAATAACAATATCCTCGTTCTCAAAAGCATCTGAGTCACAATCCATGTAATCGATTTTAACGCCTGAATACACTAGACCTTTGTTGATGTTGATACTTTGCTGAGAGCTATGGGCTACGTTTAAAACAACGGCGCAGGTGTTGCTAATATGATCTAAATTGGAGAGCACAGCCACCCTATACGTCGGTCTATCCCTTTGCACAGCGGCCAACACTGCTACGTTATAAGCTGTAGTCATAGGCCCACTTGCAGTTGTGGGCTGAAGTTTAGTAGACTGTGCTAACCCGCCAGGCTGTATCAGTATTGTTTTATTTTCCCTGTTTACCTCGAGTGTTCCGTATACTCCAGCAGCCAAATCAGGGCTTAAATCGGCACACCAAATATTACGAATATCCGGTGTTGTAACACCTGAAAAAGACTCCAATAGCTTGTTTTTACTTTGGATTAAAATCTTTGTTAGTGCTATTTGTTCTTTTAATGCCCCCGCTTTAAACGACAGTTCTGTTAACTCCCCTGTCAGGGTGTCGATTGTAGCTCGCTCAGCAGCCGTTATAGGTTTAGATGCTGAGTCAATAGCAGCGTTTATGGTTTGCGCCACTGTGTTTATTTGATTCTGGGTGAAAAATAAATCAGCTGATAAGTCGTTAACTCTGGTTTCGGCTTCCGATATCGCTTTTTCAGTGCTCTCAGTCAAAGCACCAATATTGCCTTTATCTTTTATGATTTCTACTGTGTAGTACCCGTCACCTAAATTCGCTATAACGTTACATTGCCCCATTTATACCTCCCTCAATTGCATCACTTTTTGAGACGTACTGATATTTCTGGTTAAAACACCCACAACTATTTTGGATGTGTCAGGCAAAATTACGGTGTCTCCCTGCACTAGTTGCATATTATTACGTACTCTAATAAGTTTTTGTCCCTGCGCAGTCACTGAGTTATATTGTAATTTTTCAACTTTCATCGTTTTAGCAATCGATTCAGGCCTGTTAACGCTCCCTAAAATTGCCACTGAATAGTTAGTACCCCCTTGGTTCGGCGTAACTGTTTCTATGTCGATCCACTCAGTTACCGTCTCTGAGTATCTGGAATCCACATATTCCTCAACTGAGACTATTTTAAATTTAGTTTTACCGACAATTTTTTGCAACCATTTTTTACCATTGGGAACGCTGATCCGGTAACTGTTTTTTTGCGAGTTAAGTGTCTCTGAGAAATTGGCCATGGGTACGGTCACCTCTACTACATCATCAGAAAGTACGAGCCTCCATATCGCGCGTGAGATACTTTTTGAACTCACAAAAATTTCAGTGTTAGCGATAATTATGGGCAGCGGCTCGTTAATAAAGATCACGGCCGAGGCCGTTACCAGTGGCGTTCCCATCCGGTACAAAAATGACAGGTGTAAAGGTTTACTGGTTTTTGGTCTAGGTGAGTACCCTTGTAATATAAATATTGCTGGAATAGGCTCTCTACGACGACTGGACAGACCGTAGCTAACGATAAAACTAGTATGCTGTGGTTTAAAAGAGCTAGAGCGAGGCTTATTAAAAAACGCTTCAAAAACGCTGTGTAACGGCTTAAGCGTCTTTTGTTTTGGGATATTTGTTACGTAAACAAATGACGTATGTAGCGGTTCATTTACGGGGAGTAATGGTACCCAGAAAGACAGCTCAAAACTAAGATGTTCAGGGCTGCTGGTACTCGTAGTGGTGCCTAAAAAATCAGCGACAAAGGGACTACTTTGCTGTTCAAATGCGTTAAAATTCGCAATAAACGGGCTGATCGGTGGGGTATAACTCATTGTTATGTTGGCGTTAAGTTTTCATACGTTAGGGCGTTGTACCCGTCTGCATACAATGTAACACGATAGCCGTCTTT
The DNA here is from genome assembly GCA_964560255.1 of uncultured Methylomonas sp. Taxonomy (GTDB): domain Bacteria; phylum Pseudomonadota; class Gammaproteobacteria; order Methylococcales; family Methylomonadaceae; genus Methyloprofundus. Next base: position 14,887 of record CAZLLL010000009.1, on the reverse strand, counting down.
TCCAACGACAAGCTCGGAAAATTTAACAATCCCGTTTGCGTCACTTAGTTTTGTTTGTAGCCTATTTTTTGAGTTTTGATGATGCAACACCGCAACAACATCTTTTAAAATAAGGGAACCCGCTTTGCACGCGATTTCAATTGTTCCTACTCTTTTTGTTTCTTGTGCCTCATCAGGGCGCCCGAGATAGCCGCCGATAAACATATCAAATGGGTTTACATTTTTTTGTATGCTGAACTCGGGTAGCGCATTGGCGGCTATTTCAGCGGGTGCATTCCATTTTATCTGTGAGAAAACAGGCAGCGCGTTGGTGTTTACTGAGTTAATGCCCCCCTGTTTTTCCATTGCTAAAACGCCTAAAAAAGCCATTAGAACGTATCCGATATTTCTATTAAAAATTGCGCGGACGAATTCATTTCTAAGACCTGAAATGTTTTTCCAGCAAAATCGCCCGAGCCCTCAATAATATTTAAATGATTAAAAGGAGACGGATGTAATGGATCCAAAAACCCTTTTAATTTGCCCCTCTGTACGTTGAGTGCGTATATATTAATATCGGCAACAATCAACGCATTCCTTGTTGGATCGGGGTAAGGAAGTTTACCTACTCCGGTATAATTGCCCCCGTATCCTGGGTGTGTCATTATATTTATTTTTTCAGCCCCACCGATACCCGAATGATTTCTGGCTACATACATGGAGGTACTAACAGTACTGAGACTGTTGGCTGTCCTCGCAAACTGCGCACTATTATTAGGTGTAGTACTTATCCCTGCTATTAATGCTGTGTTATACGATTCAGAAACTAATTCTGGGTCGAAATCACCGAAAAACATAGCCTGACAACTGGTGGTTACGCCATTACTATTGATGTGATAAAAAAACTGACTTTCTGTCGCGACAATGACCCAATCTCTTTCCGTTGTGTTACTACTTTTCATAACGTAAAGACCGTTTGAGTTCTGGCCAGAAGTTGGAAATTGTCCAGTCCCCGAAACAGCATCACCCATCGTTTCGTAGCCGCGAACTTTGGCATAGGAATTTGACGAGGAATCATCAAGCTGAAAACTTAACCCGTTACTGCCTGCTCCCTGCTTAAAACTACGAATACTTCCTGCCGAGTATGGTTGCGTCCACCCTGAACCATTAAGTCTACCTGTAATTGTACCCGTTGCTGGAGTTGCGGGAGCAGTGTTTATTTCGTACGTTAGCTCGGTTGAACTTATTACTTTTACGCTGTGCTCACCGTTGTACTCTGTTTCAACGGCACCGGCTACGTTGTATTTAGCAAGGTGGGATAGGCCATGCGGTAAAGGCGTTGTGACAGTAACCGTTGTACCCACCCGCGCTAATGTGACGGTCTGATCCCCGTAGCCGTCTTGCAGACACGCTTTATACACATCAGCCAATTGTCCCGCTGTTTTTGCGATAGGTAACGCACCAAAATCTGTGCTTCTATATATTCTAACTGTCATTTTTATACCGCCTCTTTGATTGACATCCATCCATTAGATGGCATTGTGTAAATAAATTCGTCTGCTACTACATCAATCTGCGCGGAACTCGAACTGTCGTCTAAATCAAAATACCATAGCAACTTGTCGTTCGACCCGTCAAAAGTGCCTGCGACGGCCGGTTGAATAAGAACAATATATTTGCCGGTGAGTGTGACAGCAGAACCGAAATCAATATTATCGCTTTTAAATAGGGTTTCACCTACGACCGTTGCTAAATCAAGTGATCGTGCAGTCATGTTGATCGGCGCTCCATCTCCGACAGTGATAACACCCGCAAGATCAAAAGATGTTGTATGACCAGGATTGGGGGAGTATGTGTTATCGCACACTACAACCATAAACGCCCCCACGGCTGCGTCGTCCCATTGTTTTGTCGGGTCTCCAAGTAGAACCCCTAACATCTGGTTGTATGCGGTTACTTTGCTAATTGCCATTGTAATTTACTCGGTAAGTGAAGTCTCTAATTGATAAATCGGGAGAACCCAGAATTAACGTAGTACTAAAAACACGCAAACTACTTGTTAATTCTTTTCCTACCTCCCCGTCTAGTCTGATTGTGTCCTCTGAATATTGCGTAGTGTCGTCGCCCGCCTCTGAAATTCTGAACCATTCCGCAACACCGGTTTTTATGATTGCTCCGGACCAATCCTGCGAGGCACTTTTAATAACGTCCCCTAAATCTGCAGCAACAAAATCTAACGGGCTACTAATAGCACATAAAATGTCGTCTACAGATATTGCTGCATGAGCACTAGCCGATTGTGTGCCTTGTATTATTTCTAACTTGGCATTAGTCAACAAGGCTGATAAATCTGAGGTAATGTCAAATAATTCTATAGACTCAAAAAATAAAGTTTGATTAATAGTACCCGTGAACCCGACGCTAATAGATACCGATTCTTGAGTGCCCAGTAGGATTAAATTAAAACTGCTGTAATCAGTTAGTGCTGTAAAATCTAATGTCTGTTTTTGCCCGTTTGGGAACAGTAAATTTATTATTCCGGTCTCTGCAGTTCCTTTTTTTGCGACGATTTTAAACTGATACGTTCTGCCTTTTTTTAAGTCAAACGCTTGCACAATAAAACCATCACCAGCAGCCGTCAATGATAACTGGTTGCTACTAACAAGTTGCTCTGTAACATTGTTCAATGTCCACTGAACAGTTGGATCAGTTAAGAAAAAAGGATTGACCGCTTCGTTTACAAAAAATCCATTTTGCTGGTTCGCTATTTTTTTGGAGCGCCTAATTGGCATATTTTTTCTCCACTTGTACTGTAAATTTAATAGGCACACTGTCCACATTTAAATCTGATATAACACCCGAAAAATATCCTTGAGCAGTCGCAAAATGCAAAATAGGATATGTTTTCATTAAACGTTTTAATTTATTCACGTCGTCTAGGTTAATAGTGTCTACAACAACCGAAAATAAAGTATCTGATTCTGAAAATCCACTGTCTATAATTTCCGTTCCACCGTCGAGGGTTTTAACAGAAGATACACGACGGGAAAGATTTTCAAACGAGCTTCCAGGACGCAAAGAAATGACCAAAAATCCTTCTAAATCAAATGTAGGCGTTGAAATTCCTATCATACTAAAATGTCCATTCCTTCAGCGTTCGCTTCGACTTGGATAAACCCGAGTAACGCTTTTAGTAACATTTGCATTTCAACCTCCGCATTTTGTACATCAATAACAATTTTTGCCTCTCCTCGGGCTAATGCTTGTGCTCTTATCCTAAGTAAATCAACCTGAGCACTGTTTAAAGCAAGTTGTGATTGGTTCAACGCTTCCGCTCGTTTTGATGCTTCAATAGCAGCGGCTCTTGTTTCAAATCCGAATTTATCCCAGTCGGGTGCATCCGTTGAAAACAAATCTGAAATTAAATCATTTGTAGAGGATACGCTCACACCAATTGCATCATACGCAGCTACTACCTGCTGTGCTTCTGCCTGAATACTGGCGACTTCGATTTCTGCTGTAAATTGCATGGCAGAAATACGCTCATCAGACGCTAGTTTTACCAAAACTTCCTGCATTTTGTTGGTCTGATCAATTACCAGTTTTTGAGATTCTGTTAATCCAATAGACGCCTCTGACACTGAATCAATAGGTTTAACGGCCTCTGTTGCGGAGATGCCGTATGAATTCAACGCGTCTGATCCATCAGACAGTGAAGTGCTAATATCATGGATGGCCTCGTCTGTTCCATAAAACGTACTGAGCATTGATTCAATCGTTGCATTTGTACGGCCCGATAACGTGCCATATAACTCCATGTTCTCACCGGCCTGTTGAACAGCGGTTAATTGCTGTTGAAAAACACTCGTGACAGGCGGCATCACTTCTAATAGTTTTTCGGTTTGTACCGCAATCTCGGTCAATGCAGGAGCGGTCGTCTGGTTGTCACCCTCATGCAACAAGTCATAAATCCAGGTGCCTAACGTATCCCCACTATCACCTATTTGATCATCAATCGCCTTAGCAACACCCAGGAATTCACCTAACGCATATCCGCCCGCACCTGCCGCCAATACTAGACCCGCAGGCCCCAGCGAGGTTGCTAGTGCCGCTGAATTTGCTGATAGCGTTGGCAACGAACCGGACAATGTAGCGACCGAACCGGAAAGTCCAGAAAGCACGCTACTGGTTGCAATCGCACTTAATGACAATCCAATTAATTTTAGTGCGTCCGCCCCTGTGGTGACTGCGCCGCTAAAGGTTTCAAACACTTGTGCATAGCCTAAAATATTGCCGCTTAATTTTTGCGTCTCACTATCTAATCCATTAAATTCACTGATTAACAGCGCAACGGTTTGCAATGCAGGCTGCCAGGCTTCAATAATGCCAGAAATAACATTATTTAACGATGCCAAGCTATCCACAACAAACTGGATGGCCTCTTGTAAATCATCCGCATTGGTAAAATCAAGGTCGCCAAAAATACCACCGATGCTATCGCCAATCTCACCAAATGAATCAATAAACTCTGAAAAATCAACACCCTCGAGTGCTTCCGGCAACACCTCCGCGATAGCTGAAAGATAAGCACTGACAGCCACCTCGAAATCACCTAACGCTTTAAAAACAGGATCAAAATAACCCTGATCAACGGCAATATTTGTCCCTCTGAATACATCACCTAGACTGCCAATAATATCTTTCCAGCCGGGCAATAATTCATCACCAATATTCTGTAAGGATATTTTGAGATTGTTTTGCATATTCTGGGTGACTAAATCCAGATTTTCTTCCATAAGGGAGAAGTTTTCACTAACAACATTGGCTTTATTGCCCATTTCGCCTAGTGATTTTTCAAACGTTCCTGCGGAGTCTGCTCCCAACACAAGTACAGCTTTAACTGCTTCAACGGAGGGTAAAAGCTTGCTCATTTCTTCAAAATTTCCGCCTGTTACATCCTGTAACTTGCTCATTACTCCTTGTAACCCATCGGCCTCTAAATTCGTCCCACCTAAAGCAGTGGTAAGCTGCTCTGTTGGTTTAGCTAGCGCTGTAAAAATGGCGGTTAACCCTGTCATAGACTCGGCAGTGTTTATTCCTCCACCCGTCAGGGCTGCGACGGCTGCTAGCAAGTCGTCGAATGGCACAAAACTTGCCGCTGCACTTTTTGCAACACGACCGATATTGGCCCCCAACTCCGGTAGCGTTGTCTTGCCGTTTTGAACAGCAACAAAAAATGCCCCTGTTATATCAGAAGTTTTATCTAATTCAAAGCCGTATGCACCTAAAATTGATGTAATTGCGCCTGTTGATTGTAACAATGTGCTATTAGCAACAACGGCTAATTTTTCAGTCTCTGACAGCGCGCCTACGGCGTTTTCGGCATCGCCTGTTGCAGAAACAAGATCATAAGTAGCAGCTGTAATATCTTCAAACGCGAAAACAGAATCAGCCCCATACCCTTGAATGCTGATCTTCATGCGGTCAATTTGATCAGGTGTTGCATTAAACAACGTACCGATCTCATTAACCGAGGTTTGTAACTTTGCCGATTCGTTGACAGCCACGCCCAGCATGGCGGTGCCAAGTCCGAGAATAGCTAATTCAGCTTGTAGTGCGGTATCAGCTATATTGGATAATGGCGAGGTAATATCACTGAAATTATTGACAGTCCGATTAATATCACGGCCTATCTCTGTCAATACACGACCTGTGTTATTTTGCGCACCAAAAATAATATCAATCGTTCGTCTAAGATCGGCCATTATCGCGTTTGTTTACTTTTTAATTGCTCGTTTTTTTCTTCATAAAACCAATTCCACAACAGCATTTCAGTGGCGGTTAATTCGCCCTCTGGAAACAATGACGGCCTGACCTGATAGATAAACGCACCGCGCTTATCAAGCAAGCCCATCATGGCTTTTACTTCGCCATCGTCCCAGAGTTTTTGAGCTTTTTTACATCCATCCCCTGGTGGGACAGCTCAACAATTTTATTAGTTAATGTGTAGAAAACGATGGGAAATGTTTCGGCTAATTTTAAGGCCAACGGCTTATCAATTTCAGGGGATACAGAGCAAGATACCAGCTGCTCTAATCTAATGACAATATCAGTTGGGGTCTCGTCCGATATTCCCACCGCACTCTTTAGTTCCTCTATTTTTGTCTTATCATTTGCGACGGCGGCTAGCAAATTTGCTATATTTTTATTTTTTGCAGACGACTCGTGGCCTTGAGCGATTTCATTCGCTGTTTGCCCGCGCACTGTCCAAATGGGCGCATCTTCACCAAAAAAGGCTGTTAAATCTGGTACGTCAATATTAGCTGTTCTGTGCTGATATTGACGCTTCATAAACGCTGTATTATTAAACATTATGACGCTCGATTTGAGGATGCTTGTGATGCAGTAATCGTACAACTCACTTTAGGATTATCAGCTGCTCCAAAAGTACGCCCTACTCCTAAAATGCCCTGCGTCAATATATGCGGGGTTTTGTTTTCATCTTGGTAATATCTAAACCAAAGATTTTGACCCGCAGATGTCACAATAGGATCGGTAATGCCGTCTTTTAAAATCGCGGTAAATGAGCCTTGCCCAAGCGAACTAGACGAAGATCCAATGGTCGCTTTATAAACTTGCTCAGAACTGACGCTATAAGACACCTCGGCGGGCACAAAATCATTCGCATGAGACTGCTCAATAAACACCGGATCAGCATAAGATGCATAAACGCCTTTAGGCACTCCGCCCGTATGAATGGCAGGCAAGGCCGCATTAAATGAGACTTGGGCTAACAGATTATCAACCGTATAAACAGGAAAATCAGAACGCTCTAAATGCGTACCGGGCACCTGAAAAATCTCAGCAGCAGTAATCGGACCAGCAGCATTGGTTGTTGTTCTTACTTGCGATTTTTCAATACTGCCCACTGGAATAAAGGGCGGTGCACCTGGATCACCACGCACCTCACTAAAACTATCATCCGCACTATCGACGCCTTGAATAATCGCTATTGCGCCCAAACTATTAATAGTAATTGAACTGATGCTGGCTTTATTAGTACTTGCACGAGTTATCGCCTGATCTACCACAGCACTAACCGATTTTTTTACGCCCGACAAATAACACGTGAGCGCAGGAATATCTACCATATTATCAGAACTTGATACCGCTGGAATGACGGGCAAGCCGGTTAACACGCCATCCGGACGCACATCCGGAGAATTCCCGTCGGACTCTGAAAAATGCATCGCTTGCGAGGTAAACGCGATACGATCTCCGCTATCGGCTAAAGCTTGCATTGGATACGGTGTTATACCGCTTTCCCAATCGACTCTTGAGTTGACATTGCTCATAATATAATCCTGAAATTAATATACAGACGAGAATGGATCGCCTAATTTTGTTGAATAAATAACATTAAAAAGAACCACCAATGCAACCATTCCACTACCATCATCTGGATAAGTTGGTGTTGATGAAAAATATTCCATTTTTTCAGCCAGTCCATTGAGGGTAATATCTGACATCATTAATTGGATGACTTCGCCCATGACCTCCGCACTTGAACTGCTGGAATTTTCACCCCCTGCCAGTTTCCATTGAATTTCGATCGCGATCGGAAATGTCATGCGCTGAATTTTATACTCAGCATCCAGCTTAACTTCCTCACCATCCCAGATCGAAACGTTTCTAATTTGCTCGTCATCATGCCAGCGCACACAACGGGTTATTTCCGACACTGACAGAGGCTGTGCTTTGACAACAAAAGCCGCTATGATTTTTTCTCGAATCGTGTCAACCATCGTTATATCTGTTTAATATAAAGTTTATTTGTGAATTCAGCTCACGCTGCAATCTATCTGCTGATTCGGCCTCTACCTGCTGAGCCAACCCTGACGTTTTTTCATAAACGGTGGTGATCGATGGCCCAAACAACTCATCTATCTCCAATCGTGCAACATAAATTCCAGAACTGACTTCACGACGACTAAATATGCCACGATGTCCGCTCTCCATCTCTGCATAAAAATAATGCGTCAACCTCACCGAGCTTTTGTTTTTAAAAACTTTTAACGAAACACCTTTTCTTAATTTCCTATTGGTAAATAAAATAGCAGGTGTTAGTTTGTACTTTAAATGCAGTGTTGCACTTAAGCGCTGCGCACTGGCTTTACTAATGCGCATATCTTCCTTAATGACTTTAGCTTTTAATGTAACTGTTTGGCCTATGCCTTTTGCCGTGGCTGTTTTTGCGGCCGAAACTGTTTTATTTAATGCCCGTACAATCGCCAAATCCGCATCCCGCTGAATGCCGCTCAACATCCTAAGCACAGAATCCACCTGAGCCTGATCAACAGTAACAGCCTGTTGATTACTCATTTTTTCATTCTCAACGTCACGTAAGCCCCATCATCACTAGCCACTGAATCGACGGTATAATTGATATTTTTATGTATGATTTCATGACCTCGCTTAGGCTTTAACTGCAAAAAATCTTTAAACACTTCAATCTCGGTTCGACTATCGCTGGTATACCCTTCATCTCCAACCTGCTCTACATCAAACTCGACAATCGCTTTAAAGGTACCTGTCCATGCCTCGCCGGTGTAGGTTACTGTGTCTCCCAACGCGTCTAATATGGCCTCATCGGGAAAGTCGTCAACAAAATCACTCATGCTCAATTAAAAATTTTATCTGCAAAAACGGTAATCACTGAAAACATCCCACTCACAATAAAAATGATTGCGCCTATAAAGCTTTTTTGACTCCCCATGTATTGTTTTATTTCATGTATGTCTTTTTTAAGCCCCTCTAATTCAGCAGACTGCCTTTTGCCCGCCTCAGATTCCAGTCTCTCTCTCATTTTTCGATACATGATCGTTTGAGAATACTGAGACTCTAAAACAGCAATTCGGTCAACACATTTATCATCAGACATCATTAAGGTATTTTATTCACAAGTGTTTGAATTATTTGCATCTGTTTTTCATTATATTTCATGCCTTTAGCACCACCAACAAGCTGGCAATCCTTATCAATAACCAAGTCAGCCGCCTTCACTTCGCGCATAGAAATAATCTTAAGCTCACAAGTTTCACTTTTTAATCTGTAGTAGGCACAGCCATTAAGCAGTAATGGAATTAAAAATATCAGTACTCTTTTCATAATGCCGCAATATATAAATCAATATCATGGTCATCCCAGGTGGCACCCCGATCAGGATCAGGCTGTAACTCAATCACTGGATAATTATGTCGATACCATTGTTTTTTAGGCAGCAACGACATGACCCTAGACAAGACAGGATGACCCACTAAGCCTGCGATAAAGCTTGCAATTCTGTGGAATATATAACTCGGCAATGTCGGCACTATGTCCGACTTATACCGATAATTCCACTGAGAAAACTCGTATTTTTTAGCGGTTAATTGCGCCATGGGAGATCCAAACCCTACCCATGTTTTAATCACAAACCCTTTTGATTCCAACTTTACCGCTGCCAATAAGGCCAACGCCCCGCCAAGAGAATGGCCGGTACAAATCACCGGAAGATCCATGACTAAATGATCCGCAATAAAATTAACGACCGGACGCGCACCTTTTAAAAATCCGGCATGTACCCAGCCACAGTCTTTGTCATACCAGGGCAATATGCGCATATCCCGCAACACATCAATCCAGCCAGAACCGGCAAACAAAGCGCCTGCTTCAGTGCCTCGGAAAGCGACCACTTGGGCATGATCAAAATATTTGATGATGACTTCGCACTCGTTGATATTAAAGACAACTTGGCTATAGCTGTCTTTGCAGATTTGGGCTAGGGCTTTGGGGGTCATGGGTTAGCCCTAGCGGGTTCCTCTCTGTAGCATTTTTGGACGTGTACACACATGCAATGGATAGCAATATCCTTCTACATCTGCCCACATCTGTCGGTCTTTATCCGCGACAATCATCGGATAAATTCTCTTGCCCAACTGACCTAAATCAGAAAACGTTTCACCTGGAGCAAAAACCTCAAGAAATGCACCAGGGGCATTGGCGGGGAAAAAACGGGCTTCATCGACTCCAATACTGGCTGTTGTGCCATCATCAAACCCGCGATAATTTGACCAGGTAATGCCCCCAAAATTAAATGTTTCAAACGCTGTACCACTGCGTAAATCAGCGGCAGATTGAGTTGACAAATAGGTCTCTCTGACTTCTGGATGAGCGATTAAATCATCCCAAAAATCATCTCCGCATTCAGCCCGCACTGAACTATTTGAGGTCATCGCACCTTTGGATTCTCTTAGCATTGCGCGAACTAATTTGTCACACAATTTTCTAAGTGCACCCGATGCGGGCGAGGCGCTGGATAAATCAAAATCAATATTATCCGCCTGAGCGACACCAAATTCTGAAAACCAATCGTAAAGCGTCGTTCCATCGGAATCTTTGACTACGCCCTGAATCGCACCCAGGCGCATATTTTCCAGCGTGGCTTCAATAGTATTGCTAATACCCACCGGGCCGGAATACATCATAGCGACTTCTGCCATCACTTGTTTTAGCTCTGACTCTGTCCCAAAAGCACGAATATTGGCTAATTCAGAGGCCATAATGCGAGTGCCTTCAGCAATTCGCATGGTCTCAAATTTTCGCATTTTGCGCTTTTCTTTGGTTGATCTGGCAATAGGGGCACCGCGACTAGATGTTTTTATTAATTTCAAAACACCATTTAATGACTCAATCGCCACATCGGAGGTTCTGACTGGATTGGGTGTAAAAACCCCCATTGATCCGAGTCGTTGTGGGACATAATCTGCACTATTGACAGGCGCGAGCATGGATACCGTTTTAAAGGCATTTTGTGTAAAAATATCTAATATAGCCATAATTGTCTCCTTAACGTACGATAATGCCTTGCGCTTTTAGCGAGGCAATGGCATCTGCTTTATCCCCAGAAGAAATACCCGTAATATAGGTTATCATCTCCCCATCCACTTCAAAATCTCGCGCCAAAATCACGCCATTGGCATCAGCAGCCGAGGCATCCACTGCGTCAAATAGAATCGCCACGCAATCTTCACTGCCATCCGATGCCGCTGGGTCATGCTCTACAAATTTACCTGAGGCTGTGACCCTTCCTAACGCGGCCATCGCTACTAGGTTTTGACCGCTGAGGATAATTCCTGCATCACGCGATCTAAATCCGTTTGCTTCTGAAATAATCCCCTCACCTGCGTGAGCACTTTCTGTTAATGTTGTCATGAGTGTTTACCTCCCTGCATAACCGATAATCCGCCAAATGCTTGACTCCAGCCTTTTTGATCTGCTTCTATACGGGTATCAGGTTGGTCATCACTATCCGCCCCTACTCTAGGGTTTCCCATGGCGTCCATGTGTTTTTTAAACTCATTTCCACCCGCGTTGGCATCCTGCGCTGTAATAGGTGCAGCGGCCAATAATTTACCCACCGTTTCAGCATCCATATCTGTCTCAAATGCAAACGCTTTGGCTTGTGCATCGCGTCCCTTTGCTTCGTCGTGGTTTAAAATCGCACTGATTCGATCATGCTCGGCCGTAACGGCTTGTTTAGACGCTGCAACGACATCAACCGACGCTGCCCCTGCATTAAATGCGGCTTGATACACATCAGGGTAATCGGCCTTTAATGTTGATAAATCCATAGGATTCTCCATATTTAATTGTAAAATAACGCTTTCGAGGCTGCCAACTTCATCAGCAAACCCTTGCTCTACGGCTTTTGCACCAATGACAACGCCACCGCGCAACGCTGTAATTTGTTCGCGGCTCATGCCTCGAAAATTCATGACAGATTCTATAAAAACCTGCTCCATATCATCAACAATACCCTGAACAACTGCCTTTCCAGCGTCTGTAGAGACATCAGGGCGTTTATCTTTTGCATGACTGGAAACAAACTCAATGGCGTTTTTATCCGCCGATTGCATCCCCATCACTACACCGATACTGCCTACCATGGCGGTCGCATCGACAATAATTCTATCGCTAGCACTGGCTAGCCAATAGCCTGCGCTGGCTGCATTTCCAACCACATATGACACAATGGGCTTTGGAAACGCGGCAATCATATTGGCGAATTCGTTAATTAACGTGGTATGCCCGCCAGGCGTATGCATCATCAAAATGACCGAACGGACATCCGGGTTATTTTCTGCAACAGCTAAATCTTGCATTAACATTTCAACAGAATATGCCCCGCTAACCTCTGAAAAGACATTTCCGTAAGGGATTAGCGCGCCTTTGATGGGAATTATTGCCACACCCCCCCGCATTTCAACTTTGTGCGTATTGTCTAGCGGTTCGCCGCGCTCTTTTAACGCGGCTTCCAGGTCAGTTTTTCGCTGCGCTATTTCAAAAATAGTTTCTAATGCGCCCTGTTCTATCAGCCACGGGGTCCCATTGGTTAAAAAGCTCAGCACTCTATTACTCTTCATTCACGCTGCCTGTTTTGGTGTTTTTATTTTCATCACTTTCAGCATAAAAATCTCTTAAGTCCTCATCAGCCGTTGCCAAACTATCAACCCCAGCTCTTGAAAAGCCCGCGATATAATAAGCAGCCTGATCAGGCAACCCAACCGCACGGGTTTTATCCATTGCTAATTTTAATTCTCTAACGCGCTGCTCTTGTACTTCTTCATAATCCACACCTAAAACTGCGCACTCTTCTTGCTGCGTGGTATGCGACATGCCGAGTCTAAGCTCAGCTGCTTTGGCATCTTTAACCGGATCAATCGACCCACGTCCCGAAAATACCCAGCGATTACCTAAATAAGAGTGTTTATGTTCATAATATCCAGGGGCATCGACGCGTTCTAAGTTTATGGCTTCTTCCATCCAGCATTCGTAAATGGGGTCTATCCATTGATCCTGTAGCCATTTACGTTTTGAATGAAAGTAACGCCAGGCTTCAATTAACGCCGCTCGGGCAGAGCTGTAATTGGTTTTGGAGAAGTCTTTTAATAGCAGCTCATAGGGCATATTAAGCCCCGCTGCCATATGCCGCATGATGGCTTCCATGAATCCATCAAAAGCGGTGTTAGGCCTGCCGGCGGTTGCGTCCGACGCTTTAAAACCAGCGGGGACTACTTGATAAGTACCGCCACTCATTTTGCGTTTATTAATGCTATCAGCTGCACTTTCATAGTAATTACTTTTGCTGACATCACTACCAAATAATTCTGCAACGGCATCGGGGGGGAGATCTGTTTCAATCATGATAGCAATCATGGCATTGAGCATAGCTGCCTGCAATTCATGCCCCAAGTAATCACCGGCCATTTTAAATTCACGCATGACTGAGGAAAAAACCGACTTACCACGGCTTTGGCCTGAGCGTTCTTTATCAAATAAATGGATGACGCGACGACGACCCCACGGGGTAAACGCTGGGACATATTCCCAACCAGATTGGTCGGCGTTATGGGTTAAATAATCATTACCTGGATGTTCTTTTTGAATCCAGTAACCCACGGGGGCATTGTATTGGTCTATCTTTACGCCACCATGAATTGTATTGTCATTTGTTAGCCATGGCGGCGTGGCGACACGATCAGACTCTATCGTCTGTAGTCGAGTAGACCAGCTACCATCTGGACGGGGTAGCCACATGACTAATGCAAACGCATCACCGTTCATCATCGCTCCTGCAAATGACTGAATGGTTAAGCCTAAAAACTTCTGACTGCGAGCTGCATCACATTCCGTGGTATCGGCCCAGGTGTAAAACTGATCTTCAACATTAGTTGACCAGGCAGATGCTTGATCTTTATCCCAGCCAAGTAATCTGTATTTAGGTTGCGATGACAGTCTGAGTTGGTGACCAACGACATTATCTTTGAGAGTTTGCACCGCACCGGATGCAATAGAATTATTTCTTACGAGATCACGCGCGCGCGGCGTGATGATTGGTAGCGCATTAATTAAATCTGCATCAGCAGACCCAGCAGACGGATACCACGCACCTAAAGCTGGGTCATCTAATGCAGCGGCATTGAAAGCATTGGATGCAAAGGCGTTCATCTGGCCACCATCTGAATTGACCCGCTAGTACGACCGGAGGCCTTAGAGACCTCTTTATCCACTTCATTTTGCCAATGTTTTACCTGTGTTAACAGAGAATTAATCTCATGTTGCTCCAGGCTTCTGCCATTTTTTTGTTTTGATTTACCACTTAGCGCATCTTGGTAAGATTTTTGCGCGATTAGTAATGTGTCGGTTGCGAAACTCATAGTGCTATAGTAACCCAATATGCTGTGTCAAAAATAGACGAGAAATGACACTATTTTTTTAGGCATAAAAAAACCCGCACGAGGCGGGCTTTTTTGTGTGGTTATAAATTTGTATTATTTTTTTTCACTTTTTGCTTGTAATATTGCGATAGATGTAAAGCTTTCCATCTATCACTGGTGTTATGTTGCTAACAGTGCAGACTATTATATGATGAGCCTCCTATTATTACCCCATCCCCACCTGAGGGGGTAAATTTAATTGTTTTATCAACGGGAATATCTATTCTTACTATGTCCGGCCCGGAATGATAAATGCTGATTGCTCTTATTGCATTTGGGTATTTATCTTTGATTTTAAAATCTGAATCCGGTTTAAATCGGTGTTGTGGGTTTAATGTTTTTTCTGTAAAAACAAAAACTGTATCTGTATTTATTTTCATTTTATATATTCCTTTTTTTGCATTATCATCAAATAAATCTAATGGAACAATTACATTTTTCATTTAAAATAACCTTTACTATTTCTTTTTCAATCTCCTCAATTAAATACGGTTGAACGAAGCCGCTAAAAGGCAGATAACAGGCGCGCCATGCTAATTCGTGAAATTCAGGGACTCCTGTCACCTTCATTCACTCACCTACGCAGCGAA
>CAZLLL010000008.1:0-19424 GCA_964560255.1 uncultured Methylomonas sp. | reverse complement strand
TGTCAAATGCTCCCCTAAAAATATAATTGTAACTTTCATTATCCACGCGCAAATCTAAAAAAATTGATTTACAATACAGACCATGAACTCGCAAAAGCTAAATCAAACCAGGTGCAATGAATAAAGAAGGGACGCGATATGAAAGTAGCCTACTTCAAGCAAGAAAAAAGGCTCAAATACACTTAATCAGACTCTCAGGCAGGTGGGGAAGATCAGTACTGGTATGCGAAGTGATGAAAGCCTAGGAAACTTTTACTAATTTAAAAAAGACCTGCCGAAAGGATCGTGTACCGTTTTGGGATTATTTAAAAAATCACTTATCGAGTCTGGGGATAACCCAGCTTTATCGAAAGTTATTTCTGTGGCGGCTACAAGTGGATAATGAGAAGTCGTCTAAATGTGTCATAATGTATTGTTTTTATATAAAATTCATATCAACAGAAGCCATTCTGGATGAGCTGAAATTATATTAAAACGTTAGATCAATATTTACAATTTTTAAAATGAAGATAACATTAACAATAACTAAAGTCGAAAATAATGTTGAGCTGTCGCCTAAGCAGAAAAAATCAGTTACTTTTTCTGAGCACGGGGAGCATATAATTGGCCGTGATCATGAAGGATCCTCTAATGATTGGGATTTGATTGATAATGAGAGGAGAATGTCTAGACAACATGCGACGATTTTTTTTAATAATGGCCAGTTTTTCATTCGTGATACCAGTAGTAGTACAGGAGTATGGTTTTGTGATGCTAATGATAGCGAACAACAAGTAAACGGTGAACATCCTTTAAATGAGATACATATTTTATTTATAGGTTATTATGTCATTTCAGTTTCCATAGAAGATACGGTGGAAGAACCTCCTGTTATAGAACCCATGAGAGATACTGGGATTAAAGAAGAAATGCCCGCTTCCTCAGGCCCTTCTGCACAGATACAGAACACGGAAAATAGTAAGCATATTCATCATGCTGCTCCGGAAGTGAGTGTGGCACAAAGCGCTGGCAATTCAATGGGGGCTTTTTTAGCAGGCTTGGACCTTAATTTAAGTAATGATGAAATAAACAACCTTAGGGAAGAAGATTATTTATTGTTAGGTAAAGCATTTAAAGAGTCTATTAATGGTATTATCCGTTTAAACCGCTTAAGAGATGACTTAAAAAGAAGTTTTGATTTAGATGATACTGTCTTTCGTAGCGACAATATACTAAAAAAATCAGCTGATTATAACTTGGCACTAAAGGCTATTTTAACAACACCGGAAAATTACACACCAGTAGATCAATCAATTAAAGAAATTCACCAGAATATTGATGAACTACTTTGTGTCATGAAAAAACTTCCTGAAATTCCTGCGCTAAAAGTAAAGAAAATGCTGGCACCTGAAGCCATCGAGTCTATTAGTAAGCGCCAGAAGAAAAAGTCTATGTTTAAGTCTAAGCCTGATAAATGGGAAATTTATTGTCAGGAATATAATAGGCTGAATGTTAATGACATGATTGCAATCTCCTATAAAGAAGAATTAGATAGATATGAACAAAAAAAATACCGCCAATAAAAAATATTGTTTTTCCAAAGCACTGGCTAGTTTGATGGCTTTGTTTTTTACTGCTGCCTGTACTTCTACGCCTCCTCCACCGGTGCAAACATCCCAGGAGTCGCTTAAGGCTGTTGTGCCTGAAGCCAAAAAAGTGACTTTAAAGTTTGAAATTGCTGAAAATTTAAATTTCTATCGAGGTCGTGCACGAAACCTTCGTATTAGAGTGTATCAGCTTCAAGCAACGCATAATTTTAATGTGCATGACTATATTTCAATTGTCGAGAATGAAAAACAAGCATTACAGGGTGATGTTGTCGAGCATAAAGATTTTTTTTTAAAACCTGGACAAGCAGCATTTACAGAAGTTATTACGCTTAATTCTAGCACTAGAGCACTAGGCTTTATTGCCCATTATGCAGAAATTGAAAACGGAGCCAAATGGCAGGCTAGCTATTCTGTCACTAAGCAGGGTTATAGCGAAATTTCCGTCTTACTTTCAGATAAAGCAATTACTATACAATAAAGTAAGGAATGTGAATTTTATAACCTGTGCATTTGACTTGTCTTTTTGTCCGTCTTCTTTGTTGCGTAAATAGTTACATAGCCTGCTATGCGTCTATTTCCGCGTCTCGAAGACAAACAAAAATCCTGCGTCAAATGCACAAGTTATTTTATTCCCATTCCTAAATAAAAAAGACAGTTTATGAAAAGTCTACAATATTTAGGAGTCTTTTATGCGACAGACAAATAAGGTTATCTGGTCAGAAGGTACTTTTGTGACACCACAGCACTTTCAGCAACAGGAACGCTACTTTGAAGACCAGTTAGAACAGCATCTTCAAGCTTATTTTCCTTACCGTTGTGGTGTTCTGGATCTGAAAATAGATCAAAAATCTCTCTCAGAATCTAGTTTTGCCATTGGTGATTGTTTTGTTGTTTTTCCAGATGGTACCGTATTTAAAACCCCTCAAGTACTTCAAAAACAAAATATTTCTTTACCAAAGGCTAAAACGATACCTGCGGATACTTCCCGGCAAATCATTTATCTGGCTATTCCACGGCAAAGCAATGCCAGTGAAGTCAGTAGTCACTTTTCAGAGCAGAGTATGGCTCGGTATATTAGAGGTGAAGTCAAATTGCTAGATTATAATGATGATAATGCGAGTAATTTTGAAGAGATAGGTGTCGCCTATTTAAACTGTCGTTTATTACTTGAATCAGAGGAGAGGTCTGGCTATAGCTGTATTGAACTAGCGCAAATAGAATATGTCAAAAATGATATTGTTACCTTAAATAAAAAATTTATTCCCCCTGGCTTAAATTGTCATTCTTCCCCCTTATTAAAAGATTTTTTAAAAGAAACCTTTAATTTATTTACCACACAGGCTCAAGCAGTCGAAGGCTTTCTTAGAGATGATGAGTATGGGCGTAATTTTTTATTGCTCCAGTTACTTAAACGCTATCAAGCCAGTTTTCGATATTGCATTGAAATGCCAGTGGTTTCGCCTGATAGTTTTTACCATTTATTGATCAGGGCTATTAATGAATTGAGTATTTATTACCCTGATATAACGCAACATCATTATAAGCAGTATGAATACCAGCACCATGATTTAGAAAAAACGTTTCCACCTTTAATGGAATTATTAAGGCGTTATTTAGCCATGAGTATTGATGTTGATGTATCTAAAATCCCTCTGAATAGTCCTGAATCAGGGCTTAATTTAACGCATATGGGAGAGCAAAGCGATATTAACCTGCGTGACTTATTAACGAGTGCAAAGTTTTATTTGGCAGTGAAATCATCGGCAGGTGCAGATACAATAAAAAGTAATTTTGCTAAACAGGTTAAAATTGGTTCATCTTCAAAAATTCGGCGTATGGTTGCCTTGCTTGTTCCCGGAGTGAAAATTAAGCTTTGTTCACATATACCACCGAGACTCCCTTTTGATGAGAGCTTTGTTTATTTTGAGTTTGATCAGGATGGAGAGGACTGGATAGAACTGCAACAATCAAATGGAATCGGTATCTATGCAGATGACCCGTTTCAAGAAGCGGACTTTATTCTTTGGGCAATTAGAAATAAACAAACTCAATAAGGGGAGTGGTTATGCATGATGATGACGAAACCGTTCTAAGTCATTTGCCGCGAACACCAAAGACTAAAGAGAGGTCTTATACAAACAATAATAGCTCACGAGGTTTCAGTTCTTCTTTATCAACACCAGTTGTTAACGAAGGTATAGAAATAAACCCTCTGATAAGCCTGGCCAATCCACTATTAGCGATAGGAGTCGGTTTATCGCGTCAGGAAATTGCTCCTGATATTAATCATTTACAAACAATATTACATCGTGAGGTTGATAATTTTCGCCAGAGCTTATCACGTGAGCATCAAGATCTGGTTGCAAATGCAAGTTATGTATTATGTGCTTTTCTGGATGAAAATATTATGTATCGCCCATGGGGAACTGCCTGGGGGGAGAGACCTTTATTACTTGAATTTTGTGGGGATAACCAGGGGGGAGAACGGTTTTTTGACAAACTTGAGCAAGCTCGTGAAGAGTTGGTGCGCCAGGATAACCCAAGAACAAAAGAAAATTTAATTTACTTATTAGAATTAATGTATGTCTGTTTGTCTTTTGGTTATGGAGGCAAACATAAACTTTATGGTAATAAAGAAAAACTAGGCGAAATTAAGTCAGATCTATTTAGATTCATCAATAACTTTCGCCACTTTGAAGGTACTGATAAAGCACTGGCTGTTCATTGGCAGGGAAGCCCTACTGAAAAAATAAAATCGCGCTGGAAGTACCTTGCTTTAGGCGCAGCATTACTAGCCAGCCTTTGGGGAGCGCTGTATTATTACTACTTAAGTAGTCTTGATAGCAGAAAAGATGAGGTGGTAAATATGCTTAGTATAGCGCCTAATAAATTAAAGCTAGTGGATAACCGCTTTCAATTTGATATTCAAGATCCCGAAGTTATTTATGTTACCTCGCCTGTTCTACAGCAAACAGCTGAAGAAATTATTTTTGAACAATTAGAAAAGCAAACTAAATTTATTTATTTTGACAGAGGTAAGCATACTTTAATGAGGAATGACACAAAGGCACTAGATGAATTTCTAGCGTATTTAAGTGAACAGTGTCGTAGCTTAGATAGAGTGATACCACTTGGCATAAAAATTGACTTATTAGGCAGAGCCTCACCCATCGGGAGTGCAGCTGCAAACCAGCGGCTCTCTCATAAAAGAATGCGCGCTGTGCAAAGCTATTTAAATCGTTATAGTGATGCCTGTTTAAACGTTAAAATCTTACCCGGACAAGCACTGGGTGATACCGATATATTACCACCAGAGAAAGGTAAGACTCAAAATGAAATGAATCGCTCTGTAGAAATCACTATTATACAAGTCACATAAAAGTAATAAAGGAGCTTTAAGGTGGGTAAGTTTTTTAAAAGTAGTTATTTTATTAGTTTATTAGTGATTGCAATGACGGCATTATTAATCTGGTTCCTTCCTGACTTTCTTGATATTGAGTCGCTTGATGAAAAATCTACTCGAGCATGGCTTATTGCTGGCTTATTTACTATCTGGGCTATTATCTGTGGTATCAGCTTTTGGTTGGCAAAAAAACGTCAGGCGAATGTTATCGACGGCTATGAGCAAGAGCAAAATGAAGAGCAGGAACATTCTGATGAAATAAAACAAAAACACGCGGAAACACTGGCAGTCTTAAAACGGCATAAATATAAACTATATGATATTCCACACTATATTATCATTGGCCCACCTGGTTCGGGTAAAACAACTATCCTTGAAAACTCACAATTAGAGCTACCTTTTTTTCATGATGAACTGCCTAGAAAAGACCTGAAAAATTTTGGTACACGCAATTGTGACTGGTGGATTACTGAGGAGGCTGTTTTAATTGATACGGCTGGACGATATTTCGCTGATGATAGTGGCTCTACTACAGACCAGAAGGTTTGGCAGGATTTTTTACAAATGCTGCGCAAAACACGAGGCAATGCGCCTATTAATGGTGTATTAATTACATTTGATATTAATGATTTATTAACCCAGAGAGCAGAGCAACGCGAAATGCATGTACGCAAAATTCGCAAGCATTTATATACCTTAAATGAAACTCTGGACGTTAATTATCCTATTTATGTTTTATTTACCAAGTTAGATTTAATTGCAGGGTTTAATGAATATTTCAGAGATTATGAAAAAGCAAACGAACTGGCTCAGGTCTGGGGCTTTACGTTTCCGCTGAAAAAAAATGAACACAGCTTTTTTGGTAAAATAAAAGCTCTATTTTCTAGCTCTATTGCTCATATAACAAGCAATACACAAGATTTTTCAGATGAATTTGATTTATTAATAAAACGGCTTAATGACGGCGTTATCAGTAATATTACTCAGACCAACAATATATCTAATCGAGAGCTTATTTATCGTTTTCCACAGGAGCTTGCTTTAAGTAAAACAATTATTGATGACTTCATCCGTGATGTTTTCAGGCCTGGTCAGCAATATAACCCTGTTTTAAGAGGCATTTATTTTACCAGTGGTACGCAAGTCGGGTCGCCAATAGAAAGAGTCATGTCTAGTTACGTCAGTGGTTCAGCGTTACAGATTGCTGGCTTATCAGAATCCTATCATGGTGAAGGACGTAGTTACTTTATTAACAAATTATTGAAAAATGTAATTTTTGAAGAGCAAAACCTGGTCAGCTTTGGTAAAGGACAATTTACACAACCCAGGTTTTTATTACTCTCCATTGCATTATTAAGCACGGTTTTAGGACTAACATTTTATAGTATTGCCTGGTATCAAAGTGCTGGTCAAAACTTGACTAAATTAAATGAAATAGAGAAATTAATTGCTGAGTATAAGAATGCTAATCCAGAAAAAACGACAACACACTCTGATTTAGCCGTTACCCTGCCTGCTTTAGATAATGCCTATAATGCAAGTCAGGCGTTTCAGCCCGAAGCAAATGTCGAAGAAAATATCCCTGCAGACCCTTCCTCCATGCATCATGGTCTTTATCAGGGAGAGTCTTTTCAACAACAGCGTTTCTATCAACGGGTATTAGACAATGTCTTTTTACGCCATATTGCCTTGTATTTGATAGAAACCATGAAAGATAGCATAGAAAACCCTAGACAATCGGGTGGTACTGGGCTGTATGCTCAAGTTGCTCCTGCTTTAGAAGCCTATTTAATGATTCAGGAAAAAGATAAGGACAAATTTAATAAAAACAGATTTATTTCGCATGTTGAGATGTACTGGGAAAATGATGCGTCTATAAGCCTTGAAACGGAAAAAAGATTAGGAGCACACTTACATCGTTTGGGCGAGGTGAGTCATTATATTAATGACGATGAAATAAACGATAAGCTATTTATCGCCAAAGTTCGTGAAAAGCTTAGAAAACGCTCACTGATTGACCGCCTATATGATGGTATTGCAAATATTGCGGAAGAGGAATCTATTACAGGTATAGAATTATCAGATAAAGCGAAAGATTTATTTTCACCTAAAAAAGGTTATGATTACCCAGAAGTGTCAGGTCTTTATACCGCAGAAGGTTATTGTTATTTCTTTAAAGATCATATGGCTAAAGGTATTGATGAGGAAATCATCCGGATGAACTGGCTTTTAGGGGGCAAAGAAAATGCAAAAAATAAGCGCTTAATCAAGAAGCAATATGCAAAAAAATATATTGCAGCCTGGGAGGGCTTTATAGCTGGCTTACGTATTAAGGAGATGCATTCAACTGAGGAGGTTTCCGATAGGCTGTATGCCTTGCATCAGGCTGATTCTGCCTTAAAAGAGATTTTATCTGATGTTAAGGACAATACCGGAAATTTATTAGATTGTCAGGCCGGAGGGGGAGAGGGAGGGATGATGGGTGACAAAGTCGCTCTTGGAGGACTTGCCTTAAAAGAAGCGGCACGCCATAGTAGCGCTGCTTCAAAAGGCAATAGAATCTTAAACAAGGTTAATAGGTTTAATAAAAAAGGAAATAAAAGGGGAAATCAAACGCCTGAGGAAGTTAAAACGATCAGGGAACATTTTGCAGGGATAAATCAACTGGATATTGAACAACTAGATAATGTATTGCAATCCGTGCAGATAGAGTTAGATAATAAATCCAGTAATACCGATGCGCCTTTACGTAATTTAAAGCGTAAAATTGATACTCTTTTAGGCGACTCTTCTCCTGATGAAGTAGGATTAAGGGAGATTAAAAGTTTATTAGATAACGTACAAAATGCGGCAAAAGACGCGGCATATAAAGGCGCGACCACACAGGCTAAAAAAGACTTAAATTATGAATGGGAAAATATACTTTCTAGTTGCAAAAATGTGGCAGGAAGATACCCTCCCAGGAAAAACATTAACATCGGAGATTTTGAAGGGTTTTTTCGTGAAAATGGCACATTACATAATTTTGAGAAAAATCATTTTAATCGTGCCAGAGATAAATTAGAATCCTTACAAAAGCGTCCGCTATTTAATAATGCAAATAGCTTGAGACAAGCCTTTTTTAATGGTGGACGCTTAGGCGTTAAATTTTCTTTAAAACCCATTGAAGCCTCTCCTAATGTCGGTAGCGCAACTTTTCGTTATGGCGGAGAAACGCTTTCTTATATCAATGGAGAATTTGCCAAAGAGCAATCCTTTTTATGGCCACATAATGATGAACAGCCGAGCGTTTCACTTAAATTAAATACAGGGGATAGCCCAACATTAAGGGGGAATAATAATAGCTGGGGTATTTTTAATTTTATCCGGCAGAATAAAAATAGAAGCACAGTGACTTTTTCACAGGGAGAGGCATGGGTTAAGTACCGCTTAAAGGTTGCAAATAGCAAAGATCCTTTTAGTCTGAGAGTATTTATTGCCTGCCCTGATAATATTGTTGACTAAAATATGGACTATCGTTTAAAACCTCGATTATTTGGCAAGCTTCCTTTAACAGGAGATTTTATTTATCAATTGCCGGCAGAGTTTATTCAGACCTGGGAGCCTTGTCTACAGGAAGGCTTAAGCTACACTCAGGACTACTTCACCAACAACTGGTGTGATGTCTATCAACAAGCACCCGCATGGCGATTTTTTTTGGCTTCCGGCGTTTGCGGAACTAAGGCCTGGGTAGGAGTCATATTGGCGAGTCAGGACAGTGTTGGACGTAAATTCCCTATCATGGTTGTGGCAGATTTACCTTCACATACGGATTATTTGCTTTTTGCCCAGGAAAATATAACGGCATGGCTAGCGCAGCTTGAGAGGCTGATACGGGAGGTTTTAAATGCAAACCCTTATCAAAACCTGGAATCTTTTCAAGCGGCATTGCCTGAATTAGACATTGCATTAAATACTACAAATCTGAGTGATGTAACACAAAGTCCATTTACACCCAATAGCTATTATTATGCGGAAGGTGAAAATAAGCAGTGTAAAGAGGATTTTTATCAATATCTTGAGCAGAGTTTAAGCGTCAATCAAACGACTTATTGTTTATGGCATACCTGTAGTCAAAACAGCGAGGATTATTTACTCAGTTCAGCACTACCCAGTAAAGAATTATTTGGTGCCTTATTAGAAAAATGTTATTCCCATTGGGGGTGGCAAGCAATGTTCCAGGATGAAGATATCACCCTTATACCTGGCTTAAAAAGAGTAAATCCTGTTTATAAATATTTACAGAAGGAACAACCTTTAGAGTGGAAATCCTGCGTTTTAACGGATACAGGCAAACGCAGACCTATTAATGAAGATAATTATCTAACCCAGGATAATATTGGATTATGGAGTATTGCCGATGGGATGGGAGGCTATGACTCAGGTGATTATGCAAGTGAGGCCTTAGTCAATGCTTTGCGTAAAGTCCCCCGGCCTTACAAGCTGAGCGAGTTTGTCGATACAGTAGAAGAAAGTATATTCAATGCTAATAGCCACTTGTTTCAATATTTTACTGACCTGGAAAGCCGTGGTGGCTGTACCGTAGTCTGTTTACTTTGCTTTGCGTATTACGGGGTAGTGATCTGGGCTGGAGATAGTCGTTTGTACCGCTACCGTTATCAGCAGTTAGAAATGTTAAGCCGTGATCATAGCCAGGCAGAAGAAGCAGTCGAGAGAGGGGAAATGACTATGGAAGAAGCAGAGCAGTACCCTGGTAGTCATAGTCTGACACGCGCCGTTGGCATTGAAAGTTCGTTATACCTGGATATGGATATGTTTGCCATACAAAGTGGTGATATTTATTTACTGTGTAGTGATGGCTTATATAAAGAATTAACAGATAAAGAAATAGAGCAAGTGATCAGAGAGCATCAAAGCGACTGGAAAAAAACTGCAGATAATTTAATGCAAATATCGCTAGATCGAAAAGGGCGTGATAATATTACTTTAATCATGATTAAAATTTTCTAGGTTAAAAAATGGAAAAAAGCGCGTTACATGGTTTAGCAAGGAATTATTATAATGATGAAATTAGTTATTTCAATTATCGGCAGCAACGTGCACAGTTAATTAATGCTATCATCGAAAGCGATGCAGAAAAAATACAACAGGCAGCAAGGATAAAGCGGAATGATCAAAAAACAAATTTGCCGGAAAAAGAGCAAGCAACCAGCTATAAAGCCTATCTAGGGGTAAGCTTATTAATTCTTGGTATGGCAGTCGCTGTTGTTTATAGGGACACTATTAAGGCTTATCTAGATAAGACACTGTTACCTGCCATGGATAACCGGCAACCAGATGAAGTGATAGTCGAGTCTATAAAATCCGCAGGAGGCATAGGGAGTGGATGTGTTTTTGATATACACGAATATGTTTTGGCCAGGCAATCATGTATAGACTCCAGCCTGGACAATGAGTATAGGCTGATTAATTCTGAGCGTTATTATTTTGATAGTGAAAATTTAAAGAGTGAACCCAGCGAAAAGCCCATAGTTTCTTATGATTTTAGTCATGCGGCTTATTCTGAACTAAGAAAAACAGGAGATTTTGATGAGTGAGTTGGATAATATTTCTGAGTTAGGCAAAAAACCTTTACCTGAGGGAACGGAAGATTTTTCAGAAATTATGTACGATGAGCAGTATGAGGCATTGGCTGATATATTTTCACCCAGTAACTTTGAGGAAAGAAACTGGCAATATATAGCAGAACTAGCTAAAACAGTCTTTACAGAAAAAACTAAGCATATTCGGGTACTACAGTGGTTATGTGAAGCTTTAATCAATACGCAAGGTTTTGCAGGACTTAATTGTGCACTCAATATTTTAAAGGATCTAGCGGCGGATGAAGCGATATGGGGGATGGTCGATCCTATAAAAGCAGCAAAGAAAGCCCAGGCAATTCGTACATTTGAGGAAAATATTCTTCCATGGATTAAAGCGCTTGAGGTGACAGAAGCGGATTCAGAAACGATTAAAAGCAGTTTAATTAAAATCAAGGAAATTAAACAGGCGTTAGCAAATAGATTTCAAAATGAAAGTGATGAAGAGGAACCCGTCGTTAGTCCTGGCTTAAGGGATTTACAGGAACTATTAGCCAGTAATGATTTGAATACTGATAATGCATCTGCTTCTATTGATAGTAGCGCCACAAGTACAACTAGCTCTTCTAGTATCGGTAGTTCGGCGACTGCGATAAAAAATACGGGCTCTCAAGAGCCGCTACAAGTAAAAGAATTTTCAAAAATTAATTCTTCAAAAGAAGCAGAAATAACAGGCGTTACTTTAGCAAGGCAAGTTTCTTTAGCTGATGGTTTAGACCAGTTGCAACAAGGATATAGCCAGGCAGATTCTATTAGAGAAAAGTTTTTTTGGACTTTGGCACAAGTGCATTTATTGTACAGTAATAGTAATGTAGAGCTTGCTATATTTCATCTGGAAATTTTAGAAAAAAATATAGAGCAGTACAAACTTGAGGAATGGGAGCCGCAAATTAGTATTGATGTGGCTGAGTTATTTTTAAAATGTTGTGATATGGATGAAAAACAAAAGAAAACCAGTGCTAGGGAAAAAGCTTATAAACGATTATGCCGTCTAGATATGGCGCGTTCTTTACAATTTTGAACTTTAAAACAAGGAAAATATAATGGCTAGAGAAATTTCTACTCCCCCTAAAGAAAGAATTAATATTACCTATAAGTCAGCAGGTGAAGGCAAAGAGGAGATTGAATTACCCTTTAGGTTAATGATGGTAGGCGACTATACCTTGCAAACGGATAAAACGCCCTTAAAAGAACGAGAACTTGTTGAGATAAGAAATAAAGAGGACTTTACTAAAGCCTTGAAAAAGCATGAACTGGGTCTGACATTTCCGGTGAAAAATACTTTATCAGATGAAGCAATTGAAAACGATGATGAGCTAGAGATTGAACTCAAGTTTGAAAATATGACAGACTTTAGGCCTGATTCCATTGCAGAGCAAGTGCCTGAACTAAAAGAGTTATTACAGATAAGAGAAGCTCTAAAAGCATTACGCGCTCCTTTAGGTAGCGAATATGATTTTAGAAAGGCAATTGATCACCTTTTAGAGTCTGATGATTTAGATCAATTACTTAATAGTCTCACAGATTAAAGGAGAGCGACATGGCAACAGAAACAGAAGCAGCAAAGGTAGCTCAAGAAGTCAGTACTGAGCAAGAAGACGGTTCCTCTTTATTAGATGAATTATTAGGGAAAGCTCGCATTGCAGATGGCGATGATAATTATGCAGCCACTAAAGAAGGTTTAAAAAATATTCTGCTAAAGGTTGCTCAACAGCAAAAAGACTCCAATCAATCAATTACGGTTAATAAATCTTTAATTGATCAAAGGATTGCTGACATTGATGCTGTCATTGGTAAGCAAGTTGATGAAATTTTGCATAATAAAAAATTTCAAGCCCTGGAATCAGCATGGACAGGCTTAAAATTTGTCGTTGATAACACTGATTTTCTTAAAAATAATCAACTCAGCATATTGAATGCTTCTAAAGAGGATCTCATTGATGATTTTGTCGATAGAGCCGAGGGTGATGTTTTAAAATCAGGTTTATATCACCATATTTATATCACAGAATATGGGCAGCACGGAGGAAATCCTTATGGAAGCATTATGGGGAACTATAACTTCAGTGCAAGTTCACAGGATATGGCACTGTTAAGGGATATAGCAAGTGTTGCGGCTATGTCCCATGCTCCTTTTATTGCTGCCGCAGACCCTAAGTTTTTTGGTAATAGAGAGACTGACTTTACTCGCTTGGATAAATTTAATGCAGGTGTTATCAATGATACCTTGAGTGCACATAAAAAATGGCAAGGATTTCGTAGCTCAGAAGATGCACGTTATGTTGGCCTTACAATGCCACGCTTTTTATTACGTCTACCTTATGGCGAAGAAGATAATCCCATTAAAACCTTTCAATATAAGGAAACAACAACAGAAGATCATGAGCAAATGTTATGGGGGAATACCTCTTACGCTTTTGC
The DNA here is from genome assembly GCA_964560255.1 of uncultured Methylomonas sp. Classification (GTDB taxonomy): domain Bacteria; phylum Pseudomonadota; class Gammaproteobacteria; order Methylococcales; family Methylomonadaceae; genus Methyloprofundus. Next base: position 6,372 of record CAZLLL010000008.1, on the reverse strand, counting down.
AACACGATTAACAGACAGTTTCGCAAAATTCGGCTGGTGTCCTAGTATTATTGGTCCTAAAAGTGGGGGGCAAATTGATGACTTACATATTCCTAGTTTTGATGCCATGGGAGAGGCAGAAGAAAAAATTCCAACTGAGTTATTAATTCCTGAGCGTTTAGACTATGAGCTCTCAGAAGAGGGCTTTATCCCTTTAGTGATGCGTAAAGGAACAGATAATGCCTGTTTCTTCGCGGCTAATTCAACACAAAAGCCTAAAAAGTTTCAAGATAACGAGGAAGGAATCGCGACAGAAGAAAATTACCGTCTGGGAACACGCTTACCTTATATGTATATGATTTGTCGTGTATCTCATTATATGAAACGTCTTCAAAGAGAAGAGCTAGGGAGTGCCAAAGGAGGGCCTGAATTAGCAGGTGAGTTAAATACGTGGATAAAGCAATATGTATCTGATCAGGAAAACCCTGATTCCAATACACGTAGTAAAAAACCTTTTAGAAAAGCTGAAGTCACGGTTGAGCCGATCCCGGCAATGCCTGGTCACTTTAAAGTACAGCTGCACCTGGTTCCACATTTTAAATTAGAAGGACTTGATGTTACCTTGTCTTTAGTAGGTAAATTAGACTAGATATTGTGAATCGAAACAGTTCTTTACTTGAGCGTTTAGACGGTTTAGAAGGGACCGTTCTGGACTCGATTAAGCGCAACCTTGACCAGATTTTTATAACACGTCAAGGTAGTGTCTTAACGCAAGTTGATAGCTTTGGTATTGAAGACTTTAATCATTACAACTCACGAATCCAGGCTGCGCCTGAAATCGCAAAGATGATTAAAAAAAACATTAACATGTTTGAGCCTAGACTTAAAAATGTTCGAGTCAGCTTTGATAACCAGGTAGTCAGTAAATTGCTGCTTAATTTTCATATTCATGCTTATACTGTTGAACATGATGTTGAAATTAGTATTGTGTTAACCGAGGCAGGTAATATAAAAGTTCAAAAATAGTGGATAGCGTATGATTATGCGGGTATGTTAAAGCCTGCTCCCTCATCTACAGGTATGTGAAATTAAGTCTGCACGTTCCTAAGGAATGAGAATTGAATAAGTTGTGCAATTATGACGCAGTATTTTTGTTTGCCTTCAAGGCACGGTAACAGGCGCATAGCTAGCTAAGTAACTGTTTCCGCAACGCAGAAGGCGAACAAAAAGACAAGTCAGAATGCACAAGTTATTTGATTCCCATTCCTAAGCACATCCTCTATGGATATATTATAAATATAATATGAAAAAAACATTTAATAGATATTACCGTAGTGAATTAAATAAATTACGTGAGTATGGCGATGAGTTTGCTAAGAAAAATCCAGGCTTAGCCCCTTTTCTGGAAAAAGATCAGCAATATTTAGACCCTGATGTTGAGAGGCTATTAGAAGGTTTTGCTTTTTTGACAGGTCGATTACGCCAAAAGCTAGATGATGAACTACCCGAATTAACACAATCTTTATTTGCTTTATTATGGCCGAATTATTTACGTCCTATCCCTAGTACTTCGATTTTACAATTTAGCCCAGAAAATAACCTTCATGGTAAACAAAGTATTGCCAAAGGTATTTCCGTTGCATCTGAACCCATTAATAATAAGGATATTAAGGGAGTCATCTGTTATTTTAAAACATGTTACCCTGTTGAAGTATATCCATTAGCAATAACAGATTTAGACTATCAGGCGGGGGCAGGTTTTGAAAAAAGCGAACTGACGCTGTCTTTTGAATTAAATCAGGAGCTATCTTTAGATAACCGAGATTTATTAATGCCCTCAGTACGCTTGTTTTTACAAGGGGCAGAGACAAAAACGACAAAGCTTTATCTTTGGCTGTGCCATTTTATAGAGAAGATAGAAGTCCAGCCGTTAACCACAAATAGTTTTGAGCCTTTTTTCTTGTCTAAAAATGCCATTAGACCGGTAGGTTTTGCCAAAGATGAGGATGTTTTTCCTTATCCTGAGACTGTTTTTTCCGGCTATCGTATTTTGCAAGAATATTTTGCTATCCCTGAAAAGTTTTTATTTTTAGATGTCAATGGTCTAGAAAGGCTTAACTTCGTATCTGATACAGGGTTTAAGCTGTGTTTTTATTTAGATACGGCATTTAGTGCTGTTTTGCAACCTCAAATAGACAATTTTCAATTATTTTGTACGCCAATTATTAATTTGTTTCAACATGATTCTGAGCCTATCAGAGTTACACAGCAACAAGCTGAGTATTTAGTCAACTTAAAAGGGAGTCATCAGCATTATGAGATTTTTGATATTATAGAGGTTAGCGGTAGACAGCAGGAAACAGCTAAAGAGCAATTTTTTTCCAGGTTCGAGTCTTTTGAGCATAGCATTTCTTTTGAGGCATTTGAGCACCGTCGGACACAAAAGAATCAGCGCGCTTATTATAAGGTTCACTTAGAGCCTAACATAAGTACCTTACAATTTGGCGGCTATAGTCAATTAGAGGGCATGAAAACATCACTTTCTTTTGTTAATGCGCGGGATAAGGACATCTCTATTAATGAAGTATTTGCCGTCGAAACAGTGTCGGTTGAGTTAATGTGTACTAATGGCGGCTTAGCTGAATCGGTTGGTATTGGAAAAATCAACCAAAGCCCTAGAAAAATTTATGTACCGATTGAAGAGTTACCGCCTAATACGGTTAGTTTTAAAAATATTACTGTGGTTAAAGCCTTTATTCCCCCCCCTATAGATACAGGTTTACATTGGCATTTGATTTCCAGTCTAGGTGTTAACTATAAGGCATTAACGGATATAGATGCTCTGAAGTTTATTTTATCCAGTTATGATTTTGCAGGCTATTTAGATGAAACAAAAAGTAGCCGGCAGCGTATAGAAAGTATTAAATCCATTAATACTCAAGCGATAGATCGCTTAGAAAGGCGGAGAATGTTGAGAATTAATCAAATTAACATGGTGATTTCTGAAACAGGTTTTGGACAAAGTGATTGTGAAGGCCAGGTGTATTTGTTTGCGAATATATTGAATGAATTTTTTAGTTTATACGCTGGTATTAACGCGTCTCATGAGTTCAATGTCAAAGTAGACAAAATAGAAAGGACATACCAATGGACTCGTATCAAACAGAATTATCGCAGCAACAAATAGCCTTTAAAGCACTGGTTGCCGAGATAGAGAAAAAGGGCCGGCAATTTTCCTTTTATCAATTAGTGTTTTTATTAGAAACTCAAGTCGTAACATTAGACAGACAGGTACAAACCCTGGATAACCATCATGGAGTGCCTCCCGAATTACAAGAAGTGGGGAATTTATCTTTAGTGGATAATAAACCTGTTATAGATGAGTATATTCGTTTTCGCCCTCATGCAAGCTTTGCTTTCCCTAAGTCGGATATTGAATCCGTTGAATATTTAGATAGTGATAAATACAAGCAAAAAGGCCTTTTCCTAGAGAATTTAACGGATAAATCGCCTTATTTTGTTGTTGAAATGAATTTTTTAGGGCTGTATGGGGTAAGTTCTTCCCTACCCAGTTTCTATACCAGGGCTATTATTAATCGGGAAAATGTAAACGATGAGTTACAAACGCAAGAAGGGTCTGCCAGACGTGATTTTTTAGATATTTTTAATCATCGTATCTATTCCTTGCTCTTTCAAGTCTGGAAAAGAAATCGTTACTATATTCATTATGCAATTAGTGAGTCTAAAAAACAGGCATCAACTGACTACCAGCCAGCTAAGGATGATATATTTTCACAACAGCTCTTTTCGCTGATTGGTATGGGGAGTGCTGCAATACGCAAAAAGAGCGCCTTGCAGTGGCATTGCCTGCTTCCTTACGCGGGTTTGATCAGTATGCGGGTGCGTTCTGCCAGTATTATATCCCAGATTATGACACATTATTTTTCGCTCATGTTGCAAAATAGGATTGCAGTAGCAATAGAAGAGTGTGTTTTACGCACAGTTAATATTGATGCACAGCAATATACTATTTTAGGTAAGCAGCATATGCAATTACAGAAAAATTTTGTAATAGGGCGACGTTTCAACGATTATGACAGTCAATTTAGAGTACATATAGGGCCTTTAAGATTACGTGAATATCAAAGTTTTTTGCCTAATGGATGTCAGCATAAAGCATTAATTGAATTAATTCAGTTTTTATTAATTGAACCTTTATGCTTTGATATTCATTTAACACTTAAGGAAAGTGAAGTACCTCAATGGCAATTGAAAGCATCCGATAAGCAGGCTTATTTAGGTTGGTCTAATTTCCTGGCATTTAAAAATAAACAAGGCGAGATTATTTTGCCTGGAGTTGACTAAATGATGGATACAGTGGATAAGCCTGTCAAGGCACTAGAAGAGTTTATTAAAACATCGATTAGTCTATCAACTGAACGGGATATTAATTTGTTGTTAAGCCAGATATTGAGTGCTTCTCGACATATTACACATGCGGAATGTGGGCAAATTTATATTCTGGACTACACCAAGCGTTATTTAAATCCAGAAGTTTATCAAAATGATTTAATTTCTAGTGAATCGCAATATTTAACCCAGATTCCTTTATACCTAGATAATAACCGGAATAATATAGAAAGTATTTGTGCTTATAGTGCTTTTTCAGGTCTATTAGTAAATATAGAGGATATATACAGTCATACAGGTTTTGATTTTAAAGAGATATATCAGCATGATAGAAAAACAGGGTATAAGACACGCTCCTGCTTAACCATCCCTTTATATAGCTATACCAATGTGACGATAGGTATCTTGCAATTACAGAATCGACGCAACCCGGATAACGAGGAGATAGAAGCATTTCCCAGCTATTTACATGATCTAGTGAGTGCTTTTTCTTCGCAAGCGGCCATTGCTTTGGATAATAGCCTATTAATTAAAAAAAACCAGGAATTAATCAACTCCCTGAATAAAAGCAATCGACAACTGAGCCAGGAGAATACCCAATTAAAACAAAAAATATCTAAACAAAGCCAGTTTCAGCAAACAATGATTGGCGAAAGCATGGCCATGAAACAGGTCTTTAATTTGATTGATAAAGTCCTGGATAATGATGTTACTGTCTTTATTAAAGGTGAGTCGGGGACAGGAAAAGAATTAATTGCCAAAGCGATTCATCAGCATGGACGACGTAAAGATAAGGTATTTATTGCGCAAAACTGTTCCGCGCTTCCTGAGGCTTTATTAGAAAGTGAGCTATTTGGTTATAAAAAAGGGGCATTTAGTGGTGCTGATAAAGATAAAGAAGGGCTAATACAAGCCGCCGATGGGGGGACTTTATTTTTAGATGAAATTGGTGATATGCCTATTAATTTACAGCCCAAAATATTGCGTGTCTTGCAGGAAAAAGAATTGCGCCCACTGGGCAGTAATATTACCATCCCTGTTGATGTCAGAATTATTGCTGCTACCCATAAAAATATAGAGGAGCTGGTCAAAAATGGAGAATTTAGAGAGGATTTGTATTATCGCTTACATATTTATCCAGTAGAGCTTCCACCATTAAGGGCACGTAAAGAGGATATACCACCACTGCTAAATTATTATCTGAGTAAATATAACGAGATTTATCATAGAAACATCTTAAGTTTATCGACTAAGGCATTAGATTTATTACTGGCTTATGATTATTCAGGGAATATTCGTGAATTATCGAATATTATTGAATGTGCGGTAATACGTTCAGACAATCAATACATTCTACCAGAGCATTTACAGCTGGATAGAAAAAATAAAAACCATTTTATTAATACCCCAGCTGATAAACAAATCTCAAGTGGGCTTAAAGCTATGCTAGGTGAATACGAAATGGCATTAATCCGGCAAGAATTACAAAAATTCAATGGTAATCAAACGCATACAGCAAAATCATTTGGTATTTCACGACGTTCTTTAATTGAAAAAATAAATCGTTATCAGATTAATGCGGTTGATTGAGCTGTATAGTGGTACCCAATCTGCGGCTTTAGCCGCTTAGTTCAACGCCAAATTCAGCTGACGCTGCCAGTGGTCAGCTGCAATTTTTTGTTATATTTGTTTATAATTTATCATACACTTCAGGCTCGACATCAGGAACCTTAGACATTGCTTTCAAAAAAGCAGAATGATTTCCTTTTTGAGAATGCTCTAGCAAATATTCTTCAGTTAACAATGAGGACATTTTTTCTGCTACGGCTGATGAAATAAATTGGTTAATTGAAATACCTTCTTTTTTAGCCAAGGATTTGACTTCATTATGAAGTGAATTTGGCAATCTCAAACTAAGAGTACTCATAATTATATACCTCTCATAGTTATAAATTCTTGTGGAGTTACAACTGCAATTCCAAA
>CAZLLL010000007.1:0-19467 GCA_964560255.1 uncultured Methylomonas sp. | reverse complement strand
TACGAATAAAAATGCTGCGCCAGTTGCCCAACTTATTTCGTGCACGTTCCTAAGGTAACTCGCAACAAAGACCCCACCCATCTTGCTGTGGTCTTTTTGTCTGTCTTCGGCGTGATAAAAATAGTTACGTAGCCTGCTATGCGCCTATTTCTATGCCTTGAAGACAAACAAAAATCCTGCGCAATATGGGTAGGTTATTTATTGCGAGTGACCTAAATTAAAATATAACATAAATATCAGTTTGTTAGGGATATTCTCCTTTGTAAATATTTGTAAAAAGCAATAGAAAGTGAGGTTTTTTCTATTGGAAAACACGACTTTCAATAACTTACGACCTACTAAAAAACTAAGTTACAAAATAAAAAAACATAAAACTCATATAACAAAATGTATTTATTAGAGTTGTTCTTGTCAATAAATAAAACTTATTTAAAATAAATTGATTACAATAATATATTTGTTAAGATCCCAAGTAAAATACAGATTTATCCGTTTTTTCAAAAAATTAAGCACACTAGAAAAATATAACATACTGATTATTAATGAATATTCACAAGAACAACTCTATTGAGTAATTTTAATTTATGCGCGAGCTCTATAGACTTTTATTATGATATTATTCACAATTTTCAGACTGACTCAATTCCATTTTTTCTTGAAGCATAGCGTATTTTCAGATTAACATCACAAATACCATAAATCATATTTTATATTTATGTAGGTGTTCTATTATGTATAACAGAGCCTTTTTTTATTCATATCAATAATACCCCTCATGCTAGATATAAGTAAGATTTCAGAATTAACCCAGCTCAATGTTTTATACGTGGAAGATGACGATGAAACCAGAGAAGAGCTGGAACTGATACTACAAAACTGGTTCAAGAATCTGCATATAGCCGTAAATGGACGCGAAGGATTAGCTCTATATAAGCAGTATCGGCCTGATATAGTTATTTCTGATATTCAAATGCCTGAAATGAACGGCCTTTCAATGTCAGCCGAGATTAAAAAGATTGACTCCAATCAAGAAATTATTATTTTAAGTGCCTATAACGATGTTGAATTTTTGTTTCGCGCTCTGGAAATGGGGATTAAACATTACATTACCAAACCCATTAGTATTGGGCGTTTACTGGATAAACTGCTAGAAATAAAACAACAGATTCAACTGCAAGAGGAAGTAAAGCTTAACCGTAAATTATTAGATCAGTATAAGACATTGGTTGATGAAAAAGCAATTGTTGCAAAAGTAAATTTACAAGGCCGCATCAGTTATGTTAATCAGCAGTTTTGCACTTTATCTGGCTATACTGAAGAGGAACTATTAGGACAACCTTATTTATTTACTTTCGTAAAAAATACTCAAGAACTGGCTCTAGATGAATTAAAAGAATCCGTTTTACAAAATAAAAAATGGCAAGGACTCTTAAAAAAAGTTAGAAAGGACGGCAGTACTTACATAGTCGATATGACCGTTATGGCGATTGTGGATGCAGCTGAACAAATTGAGGAATTTGTCGCTTTGATACTGGACATGACGGAAGTGCATGAAAAATTTGAACATATATCATTAAATTTAAAGCAGAATTTACAAGCACAACAACATTATTTTAATGAATATGAACGTGCCATGGAGCTAGGTACATCCCTTTGTGTATTAGATACTGATGGCAATATTATCAGTGCAAATACAAATTTCAGTACCACCCTAAACTGCCAAACAGAAGAGCTCATTGGCGCATCTTTTTGTGACATGGTGATTGATCCTGAGGATTTTAAACATCGCGTGTTAGATAAGGTACAAGACAGAGGCTTTGCTTCCCGGATAATTCATGTGAATACCGAGGCAGGTTACAAACGCACTTTATATCCAGTCTTCGTGGCAGTCAATGATGAAGCGGGTGTTTTACATTCCATCATGGTTTTAAGTCGAGATATTAGTGATTCTGTCCAGCTAAGTGAAGATATTATTGAGGCACAAAAGGAATTGATCTATATTCTGGGGGAGGTAGTCGAAAACCGTAGTGGTGAAACAGGCTTACATATTAAACGGGTTGCACAGATTTCTCATCTATTAGCTGAAAAATACGGTCTCAGCCCTGATTATGCGCAAATGGTTAAAATTACCTCGCCGATGCACGATATCGGCAAAGTCGGTATACCGGATCATATACTACATAAGACCGGGAAACTGACGGCACAAGAATACAAGGCGATGCAGAAGCATACCGAAATTGGCTACAACTTACTCAACAAGCTTAATAGGCCCTTAATTAATATGGCTGCGACTATCGCACATCAACATCACGAACATTATGATGGACAAGGCTACCCACAAGGGCTATCAGGAAATAATATTGCTATAGAAGCACGTATTGTTGCTTTGGTGGATGTCTTTGATGCCTTAAGTAGCGCTCGGAGTTATAAACAGCCCTGGAGTATTGAAAAAATTATTGAATATCTATTAGCAAAAAGAGGGAGCCAGTTTGACCCTGAATTAGTGGATTTATTACTGGAGAATATAGAACAAATTTGCAGTATTCGTCAGAATTTTCAGGATCAAAAATAATGAGATTAAAACGTTTATTTATGATCCTATTGCTGAGTACTTCAGCACTGGCAGATTTCCAGAAAACTGAAAAACTGACACTGGATGATTGTATTAGCATTGCTTTGCAAAAACATCAGTCCTTAAAAGTATCTGATGCACAAGTACAAATGGCTGAGTCGCTTTACCAACAGGCAATGTCCGCCTATTGGCCTAGAGTGAGTGCCAGTGTTCATGCGGAACGTGCCGATCAGGATCGTACTTTTTCTGCACAAGGCTCGTTTGCATTACCAGCAAATGTCGGTAGTGCAATGACGGCAGCCGCGGCGTTACAAAATCCGCAATATGCACAGGCCTTAAATGCGGGTCTGGCACAACCCATTAGCTCTATTCCGCTGGATATCAAAATGAAACTCTATGATCGTGATTTGGTCACAGCATCTATTGATATAGAGTACCCTATTTTTACTGGCTTAAAACGCCCTGCCTTAATCGGACAGGCGAAGAAAGGTATCAAAATAGCCGAACAAGGGCGGCGTAAAAGCAGTCTGGAAATCGTACGTGATGTCAAAAAATATTTTTATGCCGCACAATTTGCTCGCCAGATGGAACAATTGGCCGATGCAACATTAGAGCGATTTAAAGTACTGGAGGAATTAACAGAGCGTTTGTACCAGAACGGCTCGTTAAAGGTTAAAAAAACGGATTATTTACGTACTAAAGTCACTACCGCGATAACTCGATCCATGCTTCATGAGGCTCAATATGCTAAGGATCTTGCGCATGAGGCTTTAGGGAATGCGATGGGTCAGTCCTGGAATGCACAGTATCGTCTAGTGGAAACAAAAATGCCTAAAAAGTTGACCGCAGAACTTGCTGAACTGGTGGAAGCGGCACAAAAATTTAACCCAGATATACAGCAGCTCAGCTTGGCAGTGCAGCTCACTGGAGACCGTATTACTGCAGCACAAAGTGGCTATTATCCGATGGTTGGGGTTCATGCCAGTGCCTATAAATTGTGGAATGACTATGATGCAGGGCTGATTAATGACGATAATAGAAATGGCTGGAGCATTGGCATCGGTATGCAGTGGAATCTGTTTAATGGTTTTGAAACCACAGGCAAGGTTAACCATGCCAAGGCAGAGCAAAAGAAAGTTCAAAGCCAGTCTGTCCTATTAGATCAAGGCATGGCATTACAGATAAAACAACAGTTTTTGCGTATTCGTAGTTCTGGCCTACAAATTCAGGACAATGAAACGGCTTTTTCCTATGCGCGTCAGAATCGCAAGCTACATACCCGCGCTTATCAACAAGAAATGGTTGAAACCAAGGATGTGATAGAAGCACAATTAGTTGAGAGCTTTGCACAAAGTGCTTATTATCGCTCTCGTTATGCACTGGAAACCGGCTTAAGTTCTCTCGAGTTTTTGATTGGACATAACCTAGAAGAATTAAATATGTATGGTATGCCTGTAATAGGCACAGATAAAGCATTTCGTTAAATGCATCAAGTGCAGTATTTTAAGATATTTTTTAAAATGATCTTAGTGTTGATAATTCTGTGTCTCAGTTTTACTCAAAGCAGTTATGCTGATGAACAAACAGCAGTAAGACCACCTTTTCTAAGCGTCGGTTTTTATCTTAATTCATTTCCTGATATTTTATTGAAAGACATTAAGGTTGCACTACTGTTTTGGGCAGAAGAGCTGGTCAAGCAAGAAAATATTCCTGCAAAAATAAAGATATATAAGAACCTGGATAATATGCGTACTGACTTTTATCAGGGGAGAGTTAATTTTATATCAGCTAATCCATTGATATTTATTAATGATTTTACTCTTGATGAATTTTCACAAGGGATCACGACAGCAATGCATGGCAGTGCGACAGATAAATTAATCTTTATTACGCATAAACTCTCCTCATTAGATCGCTTTAGTGATTTTAAGGGTAAACACTTATCATTATTAATTAATGAACCTGTTTCTGAAATGTTTGCGAATGTATTGGCATTAGAATATTTTGGCAAAGAGGCTAAACAGGTGTTTTCCAGGATAACATATTCTTACAAATCCAGTCCCTTGATATATAATTTGTTTTTCAAGAAAACTGATGTTATTTTGATCTATCTTCAGGATTATAAACTAGCGATTGAATTAAATCCGCAGATTGGAAAACAGACTCAAGTTATTGCCGAACTAGAAAAAATACCTCGGGGAATGGGGCTTTTTAATCGGCGAATAGATCCTGTTTTTAGTGAAAGGGTCATAAAGCGTGCAGAAAGGCTACACAAATCGCCACGAGGCCAACAATTTTTAGCGTTATTTCAAGCAGAGCACATGGTGCGCGTAGATCTTGATGATTTAAATGCCGTACAGCGCTTAAAACAACGCTACCTGAAATTAGTCAAAAAGCATGAATAGCCATGATGCGTTTTTTCAGTGGGCTTTTAACCTACATTTCACACTAAAAATATCAATAGCTTAGGTTTTTTTAGTTTCATGATATTCCCTAACCTATTGATTATTTTTCAGGGATAATTTGTATTTACCGAATTCATCATGTAAGCTATTGATTATATTTAAATACTATATAATTCTGAAACTATGATCGGATATGTGCGAAAGGTAAGTTTTAACTCTTCTATTTGCATTTTATCCAGACTTTACAAATTAGTTTTTTTGTTTGGGCTGTTAGCTGTGTGCTGTTCTGAGAGTACCCAGGCTAATAATACAGAGAAAACTCTTTCTTTAGATACTGGTTTATTTCTAGGTGCATTTCCAGATATTGAACGCCCCGATTTAGAAATAGCCATGCGTTTTTGGGTAGAAAAAATCAGTCAGCAATATGGCATTCCTGCGACTGCATCAATTTATCAAAATATTAATGACCTACGCGCTGATTTTGATTTGGGCAAGGTGAATTTAATTATAGCATCACCATTACCTATTTTGAATGCTTTTGATCCAGAAATGCTTACAAATGGTTATAAGGTCGTTGTAGACAGTACGGATTCAACGGATAAAGATGATTTATTGGTCATCACGAATAAGCAGAGTGGAATCCGTCATTTTAAAGATGTAAAAAATAAACAACTGTCTTTATTAGCTAATGATCCTATTTCTGATATGTATATTGATTCCCTGACATTAACCCATTTTTCCAAACGGACGAAAGCTGTCTTTAAAAATATTGAATATGTTTATAAAGGAAGTCAGCTTATCTACAAGCTATTTTTTAACAAGACTGATGTCATCGTTGTCTATAAACCAACATACGAATTAGCGCTTGAGCTAAACCCACAAATTAAATTGCAAACTCAGGTTATAGCTTCACTCTCTGATATTCCACAAGCATTAGGTTTTTTTAATCGTCATGTTGATCCAGAGTTTAGAGAGAAAATAATAAGCATTATGTTGAGCCTTCATCATTCAGCTAAAGGAAAGCAATTGCTCTCTTTATTTTATGCAGATAAATTTGTACGCTCTAGCCTTGAAGACTTAAAAACAACACAGGAATTAAAACAAAGATATCAGCAACTCATGACTAAATATCGCTTGCAGCAATGAAAGGTTCTCGATTGCTAACATGCTGTTTCAAATTATTATTCGTCATGCTATTAATTTTTTCTCAGTGGAGTCAAGCTACTGAAGATTTGCCACAAGCTTTTGACATGCGTGTCGGTTTTTTTATGAGTGCTTTTCCTGATTTGACGCGAACTGACCTAGATGTTGCATTATATTTCTGGACAGAAAAATTTAGTAAGCAAGCGGGTATTTCTGTGAAAGCTGTTATTTACGAAAGTCTTGAAACAATGCGGGCAGATTTTTATCAGGATAAAATTAATATTATTATCATTTCTCCTTTGCTTATTTTAAATAATTTCGATTATACACAGTTAAAAGAGGGTTTTAAAATCGTTTATCAAGGATCAGCAGAGGATGAATTGCTCGTTCTTACTCATAAGCAGTCTGCTATACATCATGTCAATCAGATACAAAAAAAACGTGTGTCATTGCTATTAAACGAACCCATTTCAAAGTTGTATGCTGACACCCTATCACTGAACCATTTTGGTAAAAGCCTTAAGAAAGTGGTAAAGAAAATCAACTATGCAACTAAATCCAGCCGCTTAATTTATAGCCTTTTTTTTCAAGAAACGGATATTATATTTGTCTACAAACGTGCCTACCAAGTGGCTGTTGAGCTCAATCCGCAGATAGGCTTAAATACTCAGGTTATTGCAAGCCTACCTCATATTGTTCGTGGCTTAGGTTTTTTTCATCATCGAGTTGACCCCGCCTTTAGAAAAAAAGTGTTATTTGAAGCAGAAAGAGTGGGGCGTTATAGCTCAGGCCAGCAGTTATTGGACTTATTTTATATTGACCAAGTAGTCCCCTCCAGTAAGGAAGACATACAGACAATAAAACAATTACAGCAAAAATATCTTTATTTGATTAAGCAGGCAAAACATAAATGAAAATATTTTGCTTACTTTTATGTTTATTGATTACACAGGTATTAGCCGAGAGAGTTTCCCCAGAGATAAATCGCTTAGCAATGGGGCTTTATTATCCGGCCTTAACAAATGTGTCAAATAAAACAGATATCGAGATTACCCTCAACTACTGGATGCAAGAAATATCACTCAATAGAGGATTAGGAAATACCTATTCGGTTTTATATGATGATATTCTCAAAATGAGTACCGACTTTCATCAGGGCAAACTTGATTTGGTTTTTGCCCCGGCTTTGCTACTCGCGATTCACTTTGATCGAGCGCTATTATCTGATGGTTTTGCGGGTGTGCAGCAGCTTAATAAACAGGATTATGTGCTTATTATTGCTCAGCAGGATTTTAATCTATTTAATATAAACTACTTGGAAAAACGATTGCAATTACCAGCAAATGACTTATTTGCAAAAATATTTGTGGAAACCGAGGTTATAAAACAGCATCACCTGCCCAATCAACGTGTATTTTCTGAAATAAAGACAACAAATAAAAACCAGCGAATTATTCTTGATATTTTTTTTGGCAAAGCAGATATCGGAGTTGTGACTGAAAGTACGCTGGATCTTATGATTGAAATGAATCCACAAATTAAGAAAAAGATTCAAATTATTAAAAAATTTACATTATTATCACATACTTATGCATATTTTAATCGCGACTATAGGCATCAAAAGATGATAAAAGAAGAGGCATTCAGGTTAATGTATAAACCACGAGGTCGACAAATACTTGAGGTCTTCAAGACGACCGCAATAAAGGAGACTTTGGTTGATGACCTAAAGCAATTTGAATTGTTTTATCAAGCGTACCAGAAATTAAAGACGACTCTGGCGAATGAATAAAATATTTTTTCTTTTTTTTATAATACCTCTGGTTTATATAAATCCCTTGAGTGCTAAAGAAAAACCAATAATATCCGAGATTATTAGCATGGGGTGGTATTATCCATCTATCAACGCCATGATTAGTCGCACTGATTTTCAAATTGCACTCGAATTCTGGGGGCAGGAGTTTAATAAACTGACCGATATTGGGGCAAGTAAAAGCCAGATGTTTAACCGGATGGATAAAATGCAGTCAGCGTTTAATAAAGGTGAAATTAATATCATAGTCGCGCCTCCCTTATTAATAGCTAAATTTTTTTCACCCGATGAACTTGCTAATGGCTTTGTAGGCACAAGTCAAAGTGGGATGCCTTACGGCATGATAGTGCTAGTACGCAAAGATAAAAATATAGAACGTATCGCGGATTTAAAAGCGAAACGCTTAGTCTTGCCCGCGCAAGATGAATTAGCGACAGTATTTTTAGACACTTTAATTATTCCAGAGTTCCAGCAATCTTATCCACAGGTTTTTAAAACGGTCAAAACCATGAAAAAACAAAATGCCATTATTCATACCCTATTTTTTGATCAAGCAGATGTCGGCGTTGCCTATCTTGAAACCTTTAATTTAATGATCGAATTAAACCCCCAAATAAAGAATAAGCTCAAGATCCTGAAATCCTTTCCTATTAATTCTCCCAATTACAGTTTTTTTCGTAAGCAATACCCAGATAATGAGCGTAAAATTTTCATAGCAGCAATACTGAAACTAAATGATTCGATTCGAGTTCAGCAAATTTTAAATAATTTTAGAATGACCGAACTGGTTGAATGTACTGTTGAATCGCTTATACCTTTTATCCGCCTCAAAGAACAGTATAAGCAATTGCAACAACAAATAAAGAAGGTCTCTAAATGATTAGAAATCATACTGGAAGTTTACCATACACTTTACTGGCTACTTTGTTTTTATTCGCTATTTATCCTGTCAGCAATACCGAACAACAGTCCATAACATTGGTTTATAAGCAGATAAGGTTAGAGCAGTTTCAGCCAATACGACAACTCTTTTTAAACTATCAAGCCTTAAATCAAAAGTGAGGGAATCATGGCGGTAAGAATCAGAAACCGAGTTTTTCTAAGGGTTTTTATACTGTTCGCCAGCCTGGTTTTAGCGATTATGTTGTTTTTTGTTTTTATGATGATTCCCATGCAAAAAAATGCCTTACTGAAAACCATGTATACTCAAGGTGTTACGGTCTCCCGATCAATTATTCAGGCAACCTCCGATGCGATTATCAGTAATGATTTTGGCTTTATCGTTGAGCATAATATTGAAGTGCTAAAAAACAATCCGAGCATCCGTTATGTTGTGGTAGCACCTATGCGAGGGGGGAGTATTAAAGTTGCACAATCAGGCTGGCGTTTGCTGGATAAGCTTGATTCTAATATGGCCCTATTACAGACGGAGGATATTGAAGATAAAATTCGTTATAAGGAATGGCAAGTAAAGGACAATGAGTTTATTTTTCCTATCCAGTTTTTAGCTTCGAAATGGCAAGAAGGGCCTTCAGCATTGAGCAATGCTGAAGGTTATCACTTTGTTTACCCGGTTAAATTTTCAGGTATAAGATGGGGATGGCTACATATAGAATTTAGTACCCATGAATATAATACTTATATTCGTGAAATGTACCTACAGTTAGTGTATATCAGCGCGATTTCCCTCATACTAATTATGATTATTGGCTACTTTTTTGCTCGATGGGTGACTTTTCCTGTTTTAACAATCAGTAATTTAGCAATGCAAGTTGCCAATGGTAATCTTGAAGTACGCTCCCGAATTAAACGCCAAGATGAAATTGGTATGCTATCCAATAGTTTTAATCAAATGGTCGATTCATTACAATTATCCAAACAATATTTAGAAAACTACAATCAGCAATTGGAGCTGGAAGTTAATAAAAGAACATTGGCTCTGGATGCTTTGAACCGAAATCTGGATAAAAAAGTAAAAGATGAAGTACAGCAGCGACAAGAGCAAGAGCGCCTATTGATCCATCAATCGCGCCTGGCAGCCATGGGAGAAATGATTGGTGCCATCGCACATCAATGGCGGCAGCCACTGAATGCATTGAACTTGGTGATTCAAAATCAATATATGCGCTATCAGATGGGCAAATTAGATGAGCAATTTATGACACGTAATATGGAGAAATCTGAACGATTGATTAACCAGATGTCAACCACGATAGATGATTTCCGTAATTTTTTTAAACCTAATAAAAATGCTGAAAATTTTAATATTAAAACAAGTTTACATACCACGGTCGATTTATTAGGAGCACAATTTAAAAATCATAATATGACAGTCAATATAGCCTGTAGCGATGACCTAAATATTAAAGGGTTTCAGGGGGAATTTTCACAGGTCATTCTTAACTTATTGAATAACGCTAAAGATATATTGCTTGAACGCCAGATTACAACACCTATTATCTCTATTTCTGCACAAGAATTCCCCCAAGGTATGCGCATTATAATTAAAGATAACGGAGGAGGAATTCCTGAAAATATTATTCATAAAATCTATGAGCCTTATTTTACAACTAAAGACGAGGGCAAAGGGACGGGAATTGGATTGTATATGTCAAAAATGATTGTTGAAAATAATATGATGGGTAAGTTGAGTGCGCTTAATACCGATGACGGTGCTAGTTTTGTTATTGAAATACCTTTACGTCATACTCCTTCTTAACGCTTTAAGATTTTTGGTTACCACGTTAAGAGGGGGTAGTGACTACTATTGACTGTGCACAATACGGTAAATATATAACTCATTGTTTAATAAAATAATAATTATTGCGTCAACGGGATTTTCTTGGTAGTAATCTGCATTAACAGCTAATAGAAGTCACCACCGAATAACTGGGGTCAGGTACAAATTAAGAAACGATTATTCTTACCCACTGGACAGATCACCCTGCTTTTTTTATTTAATTTATACCTGACCCTAGTTATTCAATTTCAAGAGCAAAGGAGCATAGAGTGCAACCTTCGTTGCACAGAAAATATAAAATGATAAAAAAACTTGGCTTACTTTTTCATACTTTGCGGTATTTAAAACCCATTCAATTGTATTGGCGGCTGTATTTAAAAATAAATCGGTTTTTCCCTTTTTCTGTTGTTATCAATGAGCCCATTAATATTAGAACGATTAATTTAATCCCTTTGGTTATCAAGCGTAGCAGTTATGCGGCGGGACAGTTTTGTTTTTTAAACGAAACGGGGGAAGCAATATTGCCGGTTGATTGGAATAACACTCAAACAAGTAAGTTATGGCTGTATAACTTACATTATTTTGATTACTTGAATCAGGTGCAAATTGAGCAGCAGTTTGCGGTTAATTTAATGCATGACTGGATTAAGCAGAACCCAGTGGGGGTTGGAAATGGCTGGGAACCCTACACAATTTCCTTGCGTATCGTTAACTGGATTAAATATCTTTCTGGAGTCGATTTATCGCAACCACAATGTAAAGCATTTTATATTTCTTTATTATTGCAGACACGCTTTCTTTTTCAACATTTAGAATACCATTTATTGGGTAATCATTTATTTAAAAATGCGCTGGCTTTACTCTTTGCTGGTGCTTTTTTTGAGACTAAAGAAGCTCAGGGATGGCTAAAAAAAGCACTACAAATATTAGCGCAGCAAGTCCCGGAACAAGTACTTACAGATGGTGGACATTTTGAGCGCAGCCCTATGTATCATGTGTTGATTCTCGAGGATATTCTGGATTGTATTAATCTTAATCAAACTATTGCCTGTTTTGCTAGCTCAGAAGCTGATGATATACTGGTTAAAGCAGCGGATATGCTGGGCTTTCTCGCAGATATATTGCATCATGATGGAGAAATTCCTTTTTTTAATGATAGCGCATTGTTGATTGCGCCCAGCCCGGATTCTATTTTTAGCTATGCTGATAGACTGGGTGTTAAATTTAACACTCAAGCTTTAAAGGTTAAGTACTCAGATGAGCCTACTTGCATTGCAAAAGCTGATTTTGGCCTGTTAATTCTGCAAAACCCGTCAGCCAAAGTCATTTTTGATGTGGGAGCTATTGGTCCCGATTACCTTCCAGGACATACGCATTGTGATAGCTTGAGCTACGAGCTTTCATTGGCTGGTTTGCGCTGTATTGTCAATTCAGGAACCTACCAATATGCTGGTGCAGAAAGAAACTATTTTCGAGCGACTGAGGCACATAATACGCTAAAGATTGATCATCTTGAACAACATGAGATTTGGTCTGTTTTTAGAGTGGCACGCAGGGCAGAGCCTTTTGATATATTGGTGAATAAACCCTCTGCAGACTTAATTGAGGGGAGTGCATCAATAACGGGCTATATGAGTAAGCAGACTGTGCATAAACGGACAATTAGTTTACAAAAAGATCAGCTGATGATTACCGATGTTATTGAAGGTAAGGGTCAGCATCTAGCGCAAAGCTTTGTGCATTTACACCCTGATGTTGTGTTACTTAAGTGTGCTGATCATATTTTTCAATTTAAGCGAGGCGATATGTTATTGACCATCCACGCTTTGGGTGAAGAAAGTGTCCATCTTGAAAAAGGCTATTACTCGCCTGAATTTGGAGTAAAAGTTGAAAATAATGTCCTGGTTTTCAGTAAACAGGCAGTAAGTCCTTTTACCTTTGGCTATAAGATTAGTTTTTAGTAATAGCTAAGGAACGTGCACGAAATAAGGAGGGCAACTGTAGGTACGAATAAATTGGAACCTACAACCTTGTGTTAAACAGTTGCTCAAGTGTGTTATGCACATTCCTAAGCTGTTTACCAGTGACTGTTCACTCCCCCCTCCTTATCAAGGAAGGGGCAGAGAGGGAGGTTTTATTAGAAAAAGGCACCTCAACTTCCATTTTACAAAGGGGGATCTGAACGGTTACGCCTACCATGCTCTTTTCCATTTGGCGTGGTCAATATAAACAATGTATTACATTGCATTTTCTTAGTCATATTTTTTTAAAAATAACCATTAATTTTGCTATTATCATCAAGATTACTGATAAATTTCATAAGAAACTCAATAATACCGGCATTGTTGTGATTTTTTTGCGACGAAAACCTGTTACAACTTACGTTAGAAACTTATTTTAATCACTTGTAGCAAGTTGATTATTAATGAATTATACCTTCACGCCAAAAGGAAAAGAACCTAATTAATAATACAAATGCATATATTATTTTTGACAGATAATTTTCCTCCCGAAGTGAATGCACCTGCAAGCCGTACCTTTGAGCACTGCCGAGAATGGGTGAGAACAGGACATAAAGTGACGATTATTACGTGTGCACCTAACTTTCCTACTGGAAAAGTTTTTCAGGGTTATAAGAACAGATTGTGGCAGAGTGAATATATAGCAGGTATCCGCGTTATTCGAGTGTGGTCCTACATTACTGCAAACACGGGCTTTATAAAACGGATACTGGACTACATCAGTTTTATGCCTTCTGCTGTACTGGCTGCATTTTTTATCAGCAAGCCCGATGTCGTGATTGGAACATCGCCTCAGTTTTTTACTGTGTGTGCGGCTTATTGTGTGAGCTGGTATAAGCGAATTCCTTTTATTTTCGAGTTGCGAGATATTTGGCCAGAGTCAATTAAAGCAGTGGGAGCGATGGATGATTCTATTATCATTCGTTGCCTGGAAAAAATAGAACTATTTCTCTATCGTAAAGCTGACCTCATTGTTTCGGTGACCCATAGCTTTAAAGCAAGCTTAATCCAGCGTGGTGTTGCTGCGGAAAAAATTCATGTAATTACCAATGGCGTTGATGTATCACGATTTTATAGCATGGATAAAGACAGTAGCCTAGTCAAACAATATGGACTGGAAGGCAAATTTGTTGCAGGCTATGTGGGCACTCATGGCATGGCTCACCATTTAGAAACAATACTTGAAGCTGCCTTAATTGCTCAAAAAAATAAAGATGGTATATGGTTTTTATTATTGGGGAATGGTGCGCGTAAGCAGGAACTGCTTGAGATTGCTGAGGCTATGAGCTTAAAAAATATCATTTTTGTCGATTCTGTCGCTAAACAAGATGTGGCTCGTTATTGGTCTTTACTTGATGTATCTATTATTCATTTAAAGAAAATTGACTTATTTACTTCTGTCATCCCTTCAAAATTATTTGAGTGCATGGCGATGGGTATCCCGGTGTTGCATGGCGTTTTAGGTGAATCTGCAAATATCGTTGACAGTCACCGGGTTGGTATGACCTTTGAACCAGAAAATCAGCAACAGTTATATGAGTTGCTGATTTATTTAAAAGATAATGTTGATGTTTATCAAAATTTTCAAGACCAAGCTGTACAGGCTTCCATGAAATACGACCGTAATGTATTAGCGAATGAGTTTTTATTGTTGATTAAGCATTTTGATAATGTTTGAATTCATGATTTTCTTGAAATTATAATAAGCTGTGTATGCTGAATACTAAAAACCACCCGCTAAAAGCGAAGAGGGGGTTGGGAGATTGGCGACTGAAAGTCGTGATACAGAGCAAACAGCCCTGTTGTTTTGGCTCAACATACTCCATTTTGACATAAGTTTCAGGGTAAAAATATTTTAAATTCTATGTTCTACAGCAAAAATCAGTATGACAGGGGCTGTAGGGTGGGCAGTCTTTTTTGCCCACCGATGGTATCCTGTTTAAATTCCTTGGTAACTCTAAATGTGGCTGAGTGTTGCCCATGAGGCTGCTGTCATTGTAATGCAGCTCCTTTTAATAAAAAATTAGCAAACTGGGGAAAAGCGGACTAAAGTCCGTTAGCGTTAACTATTACGAGACTTTCTACGTGATTTTTTATCCGATTTTTCTCCACCTCTACGCGAATCTTTTTGCTGCCTTGGCACTTCACCTTCCTTAGCAGGAGCAATACCTAATTTTTGCCCAGCGACGCGTGTCGTTTGCAAAGCTTGAAAAACATCACTTGGCATACCTTTGGGTAAATCAACAATACTAAAATCCGCGTGCATATCAATCTGGCCGATTTCTTTACCACTTAACCCGGCTTCATTAGCAATTGCACCGACAATATTACCTGGTTTTGCACCATGATCTTTGCCTACTTCAATACGGTAACGCTGCATATTACTCTGTATTACAGAGCCTCCTTTACGTTTTTCTGATCTTCTGTCACGACCTTTTTCTGAGCGCTCTTTAGTTTTAGCAGGTTTTTTCAATAATAAAGGCTCGTCACCTTGCACCAGTTTCGCTAATGCTGCAGCAATTTCATGTGCCGGAATATCGTGCTCAGCCTCATATTGTTCAATAATTTTCTGATAAAACTCTAATTCTTCAGTGGCTAAAGTATCGGTGATTTGTTGTTTAAAACGATTAACACGCTTATCGTTAATCATCTCAGTCGAAGGCATCTCCATCAGCTCAATTCGCTGTTTAGTCGCACGCTCTATCGCGCTCAGCATACGCTTTTCCCGTGGTGCAACAAAAAGTATTGCATCCCCTGTTCTACCTGCTCGTCCAGTACGACCAATACGATGCACATAGGCTTCCGTATCATAAGGGATATCATAGTTAATGACATGACTGATACGCTTCACATCCAGGCCACGTGCTGCAACATCTGTAGCAACTAAAATATCTAGTTTGCCGTTTTTTAGTTTAGTGATGGTTTTTTCACGTTGATTTTGTGCTAAATCACCATTAATAGCCGCAGCTGAAAAACCACGTGCTTCCAGTTTTTCAGCGAGCTCAATCGTTGAGTTTTTAGTGCGCACAAAAATAATCATGCCATCAAATGTTTCAGCTTCTAAGATACGCGTCAAAGCATCCAGCTTATGCATACCGCTGACTGTCCAGTAACGCTGATGAATCGTTTCAGCAGTCGTGGTTTTTACTTTAATGGTCACATGTTCAGGATTACGCAAATAATTATTGGCAATCCGTCGAATGGCTGTTGGCATGGTCGCAGAAAATAAGGCAATTTGGCGTTGTGCCGGCAATTGCTCTAAGACCCATTCGACATCGTCGATAAAACCCATACGTAACATTTCATCGGCTTCATCTAGCACCAGACAGGTTAAGTTTTGTAGCTTTAAAGTGCCTTTGCGCATATGATCCATAACGCGCCCAGGCGTACCGACGACAACATGTGCTCCACGTTTGAGCATACGTAGTTGCCCCGAATAATCCTGGCCACCGTAAATGGGTGCGACATGAAAGCCTTTAATAAATTTGGCATATTTTTGAAATGCTTCAGCAACCTGTATGGCTAACTCGCGAGTAGGGGCTAAAACCAGCACTTGAGGATCTTTTTGCTGCAGATCTATTTTAGATAATAAAGGCAAGGCAAACGCAGCTGTTTTACCTGTTCCTGTCTGAGCCTGTCCGAGTACATCTCTACCTTCCAGGACTAGTGGAATTGTTTGAGCCTGTATCGGAGATGGCGTTTCATAGCCCACCTCATCCAGCGCTTTTAATAGCGGGTTGATAAGATTAAAATCGGAAAATTTTGGAAGTGAAGATACTTCGGAAGTCATTGAGTGTTCCTGATGGATTGGTAGCTTAGAATAAAACACTACCCAATATATAAAGTTTATACACTATAATAACCTAGATACTCTCTTTATGCTCAGAATATTATATAAAAACATAGATAAGGCTTAGATTTTAAAAGCGCAAAATGGTATTTTTTTGCATTCTTCGTTTTATGTTTACGCACAAGCAGAAAGATAATCGCTTTCGCTATGGCAGATTTGTTAAAAAACAAAAGTTTTTGGGCATCTGCGCGCGTAACCCTATTGAAAGTGAATACTAGCTTTCGATAATTATTTAAAGATATTCATATTTTTAATATTAGGGAGCTGGAAATAAATAATCGTGCAATATTGGATGATTATTTGTTTCCATCTCCCTTATTAGATCATAAGTACTACTTGAATCTTAGGTAACTCGCAACAAATACCCCACCCATCTTGCGGGTCTTTTTGTCTGTCTTCGGCGTGATAGAAATAGTTACGTAGCCTGCTATGCGCCTATTTCTATGCCTTGAAGACAAACAAAAATCCTGCGCAATATGGGTAGGTTATTTATTGCGAGTTACCTTAGCGGACACCACAAGCCGTGGCATGGAGCTTTATTAGCGTGATTGAATTAGAAAAATATAACAAAACATTAGCATTTAGCATATGGAGCCTAGTAAGCATACTTATTGTTATCGCTTATTGGCCGAGTTTACATGGACCGCTTATTTTTGATGATATCCAGAACATTGTCCAAAACCCTGGGGTGGCGATACATGACCTGTCATTTGCCTCATTAAAACAGGCTGCCTTATCTAATTATAGCGGCTTATTTAAACGTATATTACCTGCATTATCTTTTGGCGTAAACCATTATATGGCGGCAGGGTTTAGCAATACATGGCCGTTTAAATTGACAGGCTTAATGGTACATATTATCAATAGCGGTTTGTTTATGGGGCTGGTTTTATTATTATGGCCATTGCTTAAATTTCCCCGTCATTTTTCCACAACACAGATCATATTATCAGCGGCACTAATAACCTGTCTGTGGGCATTACACCCATTACAAGTCAGCACAGTAGCCTACGTTGTGCAACGCATGACCAGTATGGCTGCGACTTTTGTTTTACTGGGCTTATGTCTGTTTGTGTATGGACGCACCTTACTCGAACAGCATTTCTTCCGTGGCTTAATCTATATGGCTATTGGTATCACTGCCGGCGCACTGTTAGGTCTATTAAGCAAGGAAAATGCTATTTTAATTAGTTGCTATGCTGGCGTTATTGAATGGACACTATTTAAACGAAATACTCTGGAGTCTAAACAAAAGAGGCTATTAAGTACCTTTTATATTATATTCATCGCGATTCCACTCTGTCTGGCCATCGTTTATTTCTTTATAACTCCTGGAAAATTGCTCGCAGGTTATGTCGCCAGGCCTTTTTCTCTACCCGAACGCTTATGGACTGAAGCACGTATTCTATGGTTTTACCTATTGCTACTTTTTATTCCCGATATTAGTAATATGGGCTTGTTTCATGATGATATTATTCTCAGTCGTGGCTGGCTGCAGCCTATATCAACCCTTATCGCAGTCATCAGCTGGGGAGTCATTCTTGTCGTAGCTCTATTATTGCGCAAACGTTTACCCGTGTTTACATTTGCGCTACTGTGGTTTCTGGTTGGCCATAGTATGGAGTCTTCTTTTATTCCTCTGGAACTGGTTTACGAACACAGAAATTATTTACCCAGTATTGGTATTATCATTTTTATTGCGTATGTTTTTATCCATGGTGTTAATTATTTAGCTAACAAGTGTCACGATACATTGATAAGACAAACTGCTACGATAACAGTTAGCGGACTGTTAATTGCCAGCATTTTATATACAACCTGGTTAAGAGCAAATTACTGGGCAAGTGAAAAAAATATTTTTACCAGTATCGGTGTAAATCACACTGAATCAGCCATTAGTCAATATTTATATGCAGAGGTTCTATTCAAAACAGAAAACAAGCCTTTACAGGCTTACCCTCATTATTTTAAGGCCGCCGAATTAAACCCCGATGAGGTCGCTTTTCTGGTCATGGCAGTATTAACGACCCCCTCTGAGGTCATGCACAAACTACAGGATCAACACCTAAAGAAAATTTTTTCCAATGCACATATTATTGATTTAATACTGCATAAACCTTTAAGCCCATGGGCTTTAACTATTTTTGATTCTGCTGGAAGCTGTGTATTATCAAAACATAAACATTGTCTATCACATGTACCTGATGTCATTAGCTGGCTACAGGCAGTACTTGAAAGCCGCTATATTAGTTCCAGGTATAAAAGAAAATATGCTCTGCAACTTTATAATATACAAATGCTCCAAGGCCTGTATGAAGGGGCTTTGCAGACAACAATATTAGCGATAGAAAAAAATGGACGGGCATTTCAGTATTTTCTGATGCAGGCAGAAGCCTTACAGGCTTTAGGGCGGTATCAGCAAGCATTATCAGTACTAAATGAAGCTGAAATAGGCGTAAAGGGTCGGAGACCTGATCTACTACAAAAAGTACAACATATGCAAAGAATTGTTGCACAGAAGTATAAATATCAACAAAATACTCAATAATACGATAACTTGCTATAGGGGTAACATGTAATATCGGTAATTTATTTATTGCGAGTTACTTAGAAATGGGCACGAAATAAGTTGAGCAACTGACGCAGGGTTTTTGTTCGTATTCAAGGCACACACACGGCGCATAGCGAGCTACGTAACTGTTTGTGCAACACCGAAGACGGACAAAAAGACAAGTCAGTTGCTCAACTTATTTCGTACACGTTCCTTAGGATCCAGCAATAAATAATCCACCCACTTACACAAAAAACAAACAACATTGATTCTCAAGCTCTGAGACTGTGAAAGTATTGCTAATTCGGAGTGAAAAAACTTACATTGAGCGGGTGCTATCCATAAGAAAATTGATATATTTCAGCTACAGTT